>CADCPT010000044.1 GCA_902803385.1 uncultured Ruminococcus sp. | reverse complement strand
GGAGAGGATTCTCCTGCGGTATAACCGAACAGCGCGCGGACAGCCTTTCCGTTATAGCTGTTGGAATAATAGACAGCCATATAATATCCGACGATCATAAGCACCCATGCAAGCGGCTTATAGGCTTTTCCCTTTGCGCTCAGCCCCGCAAAAAGACAGGCACCTGCAGCAGGGTAAAGACAATAGGAAAAATAGGAGCCATAGGTCGCAAAGAACGAGCCGATATCCGTTTTATTTGCCAGCGCTTTGTTGATGCTGAAATCGCAGAATGAGCCGATAATGATACCAAGCACACACACTGCGACAACACCGATAAAACACGCCGCAGGCATTGCCATTATTGTTTTCTTTTTCATGATTTTTTATCCTTCCTTTCAAAAAATGGAAATATCAGTTAAACATCAAGCCTTTGTCGTTCAGCAAGCTCTGAAAAACAATCTATTAAATGTTCCTGAATGAAATTATACACCAATAATTATGAATAAGTCAATCAGATTGCTTGTAAATAATACTTTTCTTCCCTGCCCCGACTTGTGCGGGAAATTTTTTATTGTGATTGCGAAAAAGGGTAGCAGTGGATGGGGCGGGTATAGTATAATAAATACAACCGACAGAACAATGCATATTACACACGGATAAAAAGCGGGGATAGAATTATGAGGAAAAGATCATTTACACCAAAAAGCTATTCAGAGGGAGTCCATATGCTGAAAAACAGAGTTAAGCCATTAATTATCTTTTTAGATCTGTTATTGTGCTTTACGATATGTTCCTGCACAATACAAGAAAATAAAAACAACTCTGATAGTAGTACAAAACCAGAGGATTCAAAACAAAAGACATCAATTATACTTTCCGATCCTGATGTAAAAAAAGATGATAAATTGCCTTCAGGAACAATAACAACATGGCAGTGTGTTTATTATGGTTCATACCCCACAGCAGAAGTTGTTGATAAAGATTCTTTAGCTGTAGAAGAATATGCTGTTTCTGATTCGGATGTATTGCAGGATGAAGAACTGTACAAAGAGCTCGTTTCTGCCTCCTGGGAAAAAGACGAAACAACTGTTAACGGTTATAAATACCGCAGGCTAAAAGCTCCTGCTGGTTACTCTGAGAGTGAGCAGCATTATAAGTGGGATGACAGCTATCGCTATTTCAGATATGATCCGATAAAATGGAGAGTAATAAAAGTTGACAATGATAATATAACACTGGCAGCAGACAGACTGCTTGAATGTGTACCTTATAATGAAAACGCAGCGGATATTTACTGGGAAAACTGTACTCTCAGGAGCTTTCTGAATAACGAATTCTATAATACCGCTTTTTCAGAAGAGGAGCAAAAAGCGGTTATCAAAAGCAGAATAGAAAACACAGATAATTATTATTTCGGAACCGAGTGTGGAAACGATACCGAAGATCATGTATATATTTTTACTGAACAGGATGTTTTCAATACAGACACAGCAGAAGATTATGGCTTTACAAAAAGTGACGGAATATCCGATACTGCCCGCAGATTCAAACCTACCATGTATGCAATGGCAAGAGGAGCGTGGTACAGCCCTGTTGAAACCAATTACGGAAATGGATTCTGGCTGCTGAGAACTTGCGGATACACTCCTTCTAATGTGAATTATGTATGCGATTTCGGCTCGGTGTACAATCGGGGAACATATGTAAATGTAAAAGACGCCGGGATCCTTCCTGTTATCAGAGTTGATAAAAGCAAGGCAAATCTGATCGATGCGGGTACTGTTACGTCTGCTGATATATTCAAAGGCGAAAGAAACAACGAAAAACAGCAAAACGATTATGATCCGGATAAGATTAAAAAAGCGTATGGTTTTTCTGAACCTGTTATAGTCAAAGATGATGTGTATTCAAGCGGTTTAAAAACTACATGGAGCTGTCTGTATTATGGTTCGTATCCAACAAAAGAAGTAGTATCTGAAAAATTTGGTGCTGTACAGGAATGTGCTGTTGATGATGATGTTATTATAGATCATGAGCTTTATCAAAAACTTGTTTCGGCAAAATGGAATGATAATATAACCATTCTTGACAATGAAAAGTATTATAGGATGAAAGCAAGCGATGCGGTCAGATCTTCAAAGGACAGCCCGCAGCACTATAAGTGGGATGATGAAGACAGCTATCATTATTTCAAGTATGAACCGATCAAATGGAGAGTACTTGAACTCAATGGGAATGAAGGAATGCTTGTTGCTGACAGAGAAATGGATTGCTGCCCATATAATGATGAATCAAAAAATGTTCAGTGGAAGGATTGTACGCTTCGCAAATTCTTAAATACAGACTTCTATAATATGGCTTTTACAGAGGATGAACGCGAGCATATTATAACTTCACAGAATGACAATCCGGACAATATCTATTATGGTACTGATTGCGGAGAAGAAACAGAAGATAAGGTGTTCATTTTAAGTTCCGATGAAGTTTACGGAAGTACAGCGGCAATACACGGATTTTATCCCGGAGGGGGAGTTGATGATCCCGCAAGACGATTCAGGCCAACGATGTTTGCAAAAGCGAGAGGAACCTGGTATAGTCCGGTCAAAGGTTATGAAGGCAACGGC
>CADCPT010000043.1 GCA_902803385.1 uncultured Ruminococcus sp. | reverse complement strand
TAAGGCAAAGCCGAAGAGTGTCGGCATATACCGACGCAGCGCAGGTCAGCCTATTGTCGCCATAGGCGCTCAGAGCGGCTATGAGCTTACAAGAGTTTCCCTGCTGATACATTACAGCCGCAGTTTCACCGAGACTGAGACGGCTGCACAGACGCTGTATGACGCACTGAAAAGCATACGAAATCAGAGCGCCGGCAGCGCATTTGTGTTTTTTATCATGATGAAGACCTCGTCTCCCGTCGATATCGGCTCTGACGATGGAATATGGGAGCAGGTCATTGATTTTGACATTTACGAAAGGAAGGTAAATTAATATGCCTGATAATACACCATTCACCGGTTTTTACCCGGTATACGAAAATCAGTTCAAGGTAGCAGCTCCCGGAGGTGCTACTAAATCAACAATCGCCGAAATGGAGTCCTTCGGCGTTGCATTTAACAACGGTATCCAGGAATGGTCTCCTTTTGAGGCTGAAGGCTGGCTCAAGCGTATGGTAACAGCGAAAAACGTTGTTATCACCGTAAAGGGCAAGCGCAGTGTCGGCGATACAGGTAATGACCTTATTGCAGGCAAGGCCTTTGCGAACGGCACAAGCGCACAGGTCGATTTTGACTGGACATTTCCCGACGGAACTGTCGTATCCTTTGCAAATGCTGTTGTCAATGTCACAGCCTGTGGCAGCGGCGACAGCACCAATGTCGGACCGCTTGAATTTGAGATTCTGAGCAACGGCAAGCCCACAGTCACACTGCCGTCATAAGGAGGAAATAAAAATGAAAGCTCTTGTGAAAATGAAGACTATGAACATAACCGAAAAGCTGAACTATGCTAAGAAGCCCAGTCTTATTATCGGAGAAACGGTGATAGAGGTCAACAACAAGGCGTCAACGATCCTCAAGGCAATGGATCTGTTTGAAGATCTTTCCCCGTCCGATATGCCGCAGGTTGCTTCCCTGCTTTTCGGCGAGGAGGGCAGCAAAAAGCTTGATGCTCTTGATCTGAGCTTTGACGACTATCTGACTGTGATAACCTCCGCCGTTGAGCTGGTGACAGGCAAAGCGGAGGGGGAAGAGGAGACCCGTACTACGACCTGAGGGACGATTTTGACTTGATCGTCGCCTCGTTTGCATCGCAGTATGGCATACGGGTCTTAACAGAAGAATTCAAGTCAATGAGCTGGGATGAATTTTCCGCGCTGCTGCGTGGACTTGACAGTGAAACACCTCTCGGGCGCATCGTTCGCATACGCTCCGAGGAGGACGGCAATGTGCTGAAGACCTTCACACCGCAGCAGCACAAAATCCGTAACGAATGGCGCTCAAGGGGCGCCAAGAATACAAAAACAGAGGATATGAGCGCCGTGCTGGAAGGCTTCCGGCAGGCGTTCATTTCTCTTGCAGGGGGCAGGTGAGAAGATGAGTGATACTACAGTAGGAAGTATAGGCTTAGAAGTATCTGCTGATACATCTGAGATTAATGAAAATATAAAAAAAACAGGGAAAAATATAACAAATGACCTTAACGCTGCTTTTAGAAAGGCAAAAAAAGGAACAAAAGAATATGAAAATACAGTAAAAAATACCGGAAAACAAGTAAGCGTGGTAGCTGATTCTATAAAGGAAAAGTTTACCGAAACTAATCAAACTGTATCGAAAAAAACTCAAAAGACTTTTGGCTCATTAGGTAAATCTATTATCAGCAGTATCAGTAATACGTTTTCAAAAGTAAAAATAAATACTAATAATCAGATAAAGGCAGCATCTCTAAACATTGCTAAAAGTTTTATATCGTCAGCAGCTAATATTAAAGCGGCTTTTGACATGGTTTTATCAGTAATCAGAACTCTCATTTCAAAAATGGGTGACTTGATGGCTGCTTACCAAAAACAAATTGAAGCAGAATCGAAGCTTGCCGTTACTATGAGGAATTCAACAGGGGCAACCAAAAATCAAATAGATTCTGTTAAAAAGCTTGCAAGTGAATTACAAACACTGGGAATTATCGGAGATGAAATTCAGCTTGCAGGTGCTCAGGAGCTTGCAACCTATGTTTCAAAAACTGAAAGCATAAAAAAGATGCTCCCTGTTCTGAATGATATGGTTGCTCAGCAGTACGGTTATAATGCAACAGCAGAAAGCTCTGTAACGATAGCAACTATGTTAGGAAAAGTTCTTCAAGGTCAGACTTCCGCTCTGAGCAGATACGGCTATAGTTTTGATAAAGCGCAGGAAAAGCTTTTGAAGTATGGTACTGAGGAACAAAAGGTCGCAACTCTTGCGTCGGTTGTCAGCGCAAGTGTCGGCGGTGTTAATAATGCTCTTGCTAATACTTCCACGGGTAAAATCAAGCAGCTTTCAAATGACTTTGGTGATCTTAAAGAACATTTAGGCAATCTTGTTACAAACATTCTTGCTCCGCTTGCAAAATGGTTAGACACGATTGTTGTCAAGCTTAACGCATCTTTGGAAAAAACAAATCAAATCGTAAGAAATCTGCTAAATATTCAGGAAATAGTAGATGGTGTCGGGATGAACAATCTTTCTGAGGGCGCGGCAGACACCTCAGACAGTCTTTCCGATGCTGTAAAGGCCGCCGAAAAGCTAAAAAAGACAGTTGCAGGCTTTGATCAGCTGAATATACTGTCGTCAGAAAAC
>CADCPT010000042.1 GCA_902803385.1 uncultured Ruminococcus sp. | reverse complement strand
GCTGTACCTATGGTAATAGCTACCCTGTTCGGAAACGGATCGGTCGGGGCTATTATAGCAATATTGATCCTTGCGGTCATTTCGGCAATAGTTGTTATTACGGTAAAAAAGAAAAAAGGAGGTCGGAAAAATGAGGATACGAACGAGGAATAAAATAAGACGGAGCATTTTTACCGTTATCAGTATGCTGCTTATATTATCCATCGGCTTTTCCGCCTCTTTGCAGGTAATGGCTGAGCCGGAGGAAAAGGATATCTATTATGTTGAGGATATAAAGATATACCAGTGCGGCGATGATGATAAGGACAAGGCAAAATCGTATTTTGAGACAAACGGATATGTTTTCTCGGAAATTGATCTCAATCAGGGTACGGATACCGATAAATCAGCCTTCCTCGGCTACAAGCTGACGAATGACAAAAGCAAGGCGATAACCAATATCCGTATGATGGCTATGGATACGGGATATCAGCTTTATGATTACGACAGCGCCGTTAATTATATGAAATCCCAGAAATACGGAACTGCTCAGACACTCTACAGATCCTCTATAGAGTTTGTTGATAATTACAAGGCAGGCAGTCCGAAGGCAAAAAATGCGTATCACGGTCTTAACCTGTTCTCTGTCGGCAATGTAAAATTGGGAGACTATATTATTTCAGGCAAGGCAGATACAGAGTTTTTTGTCAAGATAATGATGAAGTCGAGTGTAGGTACTATCAATGCCGTTATCGGCTTTATCAATGCGGGACTTACTCCGTTTGAAAATGACTTTGACGATGAAACAGAAACAGTAAAGACATCGAACTGGGCGGAGATGCTTCCGAAAAGCTCTCTGTGGAACGATCTTGAAAGCGGTCTTACAACCGACGAGGAGGAAGCTCTGCATAAGCAGTATAATGACACAGCAAGACAGCTTTTCTCTCGTTTGCAGGATTTCACCACAATGTACGAAAATGCGAACGCAAGACTCAGAAAGAACAATAATGTCCTTGTGGATGAGCACAGCATCGACAGTACGGATGAAGCAGTCGAAAAAATGGACGAACTGAAGCTGGAGGATACCGATGCGGCTTATATCGCAGCCTTTGAAACACTGAATCAGTATGATTTCGATGATGATACAAAGCTCGGCGACTGGCTTATAGCTCTCGGAAGGCAGACCTCGGATGAAGTAGATATAAAGCTGCTTTATCCCCTTATTGAGGCAATGGGACAGAATCAGGCTGAGCTGTCTCTTTCCGGCGGTATCCTTTCGGCTGTCGGAAATCTCGGGGACAATGAAAACGCATCGGATTTTGAAACAATGATCCCCGAGATAAAAGAAACTATCAAGGAATATAACGGCAAGGACAGTATTTCAATCTGGGACAATAATGACGATGATGATATATCGGGCAAAAATATTGCCCTGACCTCCGATGCTATCAGAAAGCAGAGTGCAAAGAACATCCTCGGCAAAAAGGATAACTGGGAGATCGTTCAGGAGAAATATGAAGAGATACAGAAGCGCATAGGCATCGCCATGGGTGCGATAACAGTCATTGCAGGCGTAATGAAGATAGTTGGCACTATCGTTGTCAAATATACCGCCTCCTATGTTATGACCTCCATCGGTGCCGCAATACTCAATACAGTAGGCGGAATACTTTTACAGGCGGCTGTAGTACTGAATGCCTGCCTTCTTTGGGGTACGGTCATTTTCATAGCATTTTCAATCGGCTGGATGATAGGCTGCTGGATCGCTGATCAGATAAAGGGCAAGGTCAAGGATATGCATCATACCGTAAAACCTGATTATATCTTCGACGCTCCCGAAAACGCCAAGGGTGTTATGACCGTCCGGTATAAAAGTGTGCTTGGCAGCGATGGCAAGGTAGCTGATATAAATGTCGGTAAGCAGTATAAATGGTGTCTGCTTGCATACACAAAGGACACCCGTGTCGGCAGCCCTATAGCCGCCGAAGGGTCAGACTCTCCCTTCCTGTGTGTGACCGGCGATGCTCATCCAAAAAGCGGATATGACAGTGTAAAGTTTTTCGGCGAGATAAACCCTGCCGATGCAAACGCATACTGCGAGGATAATGATGTCAGCGGTCTGTATCTGCATTACCGCACGGAGGCTGATCTGAACAAAGCTGACAATTCAAAGGAAAATGAAGGTAAGAAAACGGATACCGATGAAAAAAGCTATATCGGCGACCTGATCGTCTGCACGGGAAAGAACGCATCCGAGGCAAAGTCGAGAATAACCAACCACAGCGGAAAGTTCTATACCATAGATCAGAACCTTACTCCCGATCAGAGCTTTGCTACATATATCGGCTATTCCATAACCTCCGACCCTGAGAATGCGATCAGAGATATTCGTATTGCTCCTTATACGGGCGGCGATACGCCGAATATTGTTTTCGGAACTATCACCTATACATTTGTAGAAATAGTCGGTGCTTATGTAGCTGTCGGTGAGGAAAAAACAAAGCCCCGTGCAGACGCTTTGTTCTACACGACCGACAAGAACGCAGGCGAGCCGATCCTTTCAGACGGTCTGCATTTTGTATCGAAGTATTCGGATGCAAAGGCGGGCTGGGAGCCTGTTACTCTGTTCTGCGGAGGACTTCCGTACAATTTCAATACCTCATTGCAGGATCCGTTTAATGTAAAAGCAGATACCTATTTCTATGTAGGCGAGGATGACAGACGTTCCCGGACAGACCCCTTTGATTTTTCAAAGGAGATTTCCATGTATCATTACAGCGGTCTGAAACAGCCGAATGATACTGTCAACTGGGATAACTGCAGATGTCTTTATCTTTACTTCGAGCCGGAAACACAGTATACAAGCGGAGAAAAATACCTTTCGGGTGTTTTCTTCATAGGCGGTCACGATTACTGGGCGTCCCATGTTTCCGATCTCAAAAACAAGATAAAATCCATCCCGAATACCATTGTCAGCGATCTTAACCTTGCACAGAGCATAAGCTACAATGATACCTCGGAAGGAATTAATTACAATTTCGAGCTGTACCTGTGCTTTACCTATACATACAATCCCAAACGGGCGCTGACGGATATTGTTCTGTTCCAGGGGAATACCTATTCCGAGGATCTGTCTTACACTCTTCAAAAGCCTGCAGCCGACAGCGGAACGATCAGTTATGTTGCCTGCAATGAGATCGGACAGTATATGTTCCATTGCGGTCCGTCCCGTGTTATATCAACGGGCAACACTTTCTGTGACAGAAAACTGCTGTATCCCTCATCCCTTGACCGTCCGTGGTGGCTTATGGAAAACAGCTACACCACAACTCTGCCGGATAATATCAGCTTCGGCTATGAGAAAAGTACACCCCTTCCGATTGGAATGTATGTCAGCGGATATGTCAGCGGCAAGGCTGCGCTGAAAATATCAGACATCGTTGTGACGAGAAAGGCAGTTACGGCTGTTGAAAACAGCGGACAGCAGGGCTGCGACCTGTCGGGTGAAAAGGCAGTAGACGGCAGCGCAGCAGCAGGCAGTTTCCACTCTGTATATGAGATAAAAGATCCCGATACCAAAAAGCCCTATAACCTTGCCTATGGCGATTATACGATATTCTGGACTACAAGAGAGGTAGCAAAGCTGCCTGCCGGACAGCCTGTTTATATGTATATCCGAGGAGCAAAAGCCTCAAAGCTGCCGTATATCTCATCTCTGACAGTAGGCAGCTTCACGAGAGAGCTTTCAAAACTGACAGGAGATCAGGCAAGGGCTGCCGATTATATTGTTGATAATCAGGCTATGCTTGCGGCAGCGGGCGGCTGTGTGAATGAGGTGGTCGTCAGGAATCTCTGCGCCAGATACAGCGAAGCCTGGTATAACAAACAGTTGGTAAATGATAATCTTAAGGGTTGTGCTTCTCAGGAGCCTCCCGAAAATGTTGCTGCTGCATATATAGGAGTAACAAGAACGGACAAAGCTGCTAATGCGATAAGAGGAGTAATACTTTATAAGCTTGACGACGATACTGCTCCGAATGAAATAACCGTTGACGGCGTGAAATATATCTGTGCAGGAACGGGCAGCCCGATAATCATGAACGGAAAAAAGCATTATCTTTATTACACTACAAACAAGGGTGTAAAGCCCGGTCTTCCGATCACAGAGATATCGGTGGACGATATTCCGCTTATCGAAAAAGCATCTACCAATCTGATGTATGACGATGACAAAGGAGAACTCTACGGAGAGCCTGAGCAGACTTCATTCATCCATCTGACCTATGAGCAGACAGAAAGGGATTTCTACGACAGGATATATGTCGGTGTGGGTTCAAATAAACGGGCTGCACTGTGCGATCTTCTTTCCCAAAGCTGTGTAGAATTTATTGATATGGATATGAACGCTGACGTTGTGGGACAGAGCGTATATATCGGCTACCGCAGCGCACGGTATGACCGGGATACCATAAACAAAAAGAAAACCGATGCTGAAAAGCAAACTGAGATAACAAGTCAGCAGCAGGAAGCAATATATGACATTCTGATAACAAAGAATGAGCCTCTGCATCCCGAGGGTATTACAAACAAGGGAGTATATTATATGCCCTGCGGCGACCGTGACCTGACAGGAGGACAGGGCTATAAGCTGTATTTATATACATCCTGCCCGTACTACTCAAAGACTCACCCGGAAACATTGCCGGTACAGGATGTTTTCTCCGATTATATCACTCATCTTGCATTTACACGCTCGGACAGAGTACCGTATAATACG
>CADCPT010000041.1 GCA_902803385.1 uncultured Ruminococcus sp. | reverse complement strand
CGCTACCTCAACCTTGGCAAGGTTGCGCTCTACCAGATGAGCTACATCCGCATATGGTGCCTTCGGGCGGAATCGAACCACCGACACGGGGATTTTCAGTCCCCTGCTCTACCGACTGAGCTACAAAGGCAAATGGCGATCCGGAACGGGATCGAACCGTCGACCTCTAGCGTGACAGGCTAGCGTTCTAACCAGCTGAACTACCGGACCATGTTTGGTGGGAACAATAGGACTCGAACCTATGACCCTCTGCTTGTAAGGCAGATGCTCTCCCAGCTGAGCTATGCTCCCATATCTCTTCAAGATCCAGCCTTATGCTTTCTCTCTCAGCGACTTTATTATAATACACTATCCAGAGCAAAATGTCAAGTATTTTTTAAAATTTTTTATCATCAGTTTGGAAATCAGTTTGGAAATCATAGATTTTTTTACGAGTTCCATTTTCAGCTTTCGTAATCAAGCCGTCCGCTCAGAAAATCATCAACAGCATCATCACTGTTTCCGCAGCAAAGTGCAAACAGCTCTATTCCTTCATCGAACAGTGCGCAACGAGCCTTGTGATCCACCGCGCCGCATATAACTGCGTCAGCTTCAAGCATGCTGATCATCCCGACCTTTTTCTCGACGTCTGTGAGCCCCATAGCGCCTATTGTTTCAGCACAATATACTTCACTGTCCTGTATCTCATACACGCGGAAATGAGCCGCCTCTGAAAAGCTGTCGGCTATCTCTCCCGTTGTGTTATTATATGCTACTGCAAGCTTCATAATTACCTCCGTTATTATTAAAAATGGTGCAGGGGCAGTATAGCCGCCTCTGCACCATTTCATTTTTTACCGCTGAGAGCTTTATGCCTCACACATTAGCCCATCAGTATTTGCCGCTTATCAGCCGAACAACGGGTTGGAAAGTCTTCCGCCGGTGCTTGAGCCGCCGCCGCTGTTTGTTCCGTTATATTCGCCTGACTGGCCGTAACGGTTAACTACCTCAACGTGTTCGAGTGATGTCCAGTATTCTTTATCACAGAGATCCGCAATAAACTGCTGATTATCAGTAGCCTTGTTTACTACATACTCACCCTCACGGATTATGAAGGTGTGCAGCTCTCTGAATGTATCATAGTACTTGACAGTAACGTCTGTCGTAAACGTTATCGACATCTGGCTCGCACCCTGCTTATTGAAGTAGAAATGCTTGTTGTAGTTCTGGGTGACATCGATCGTGTTAGAGCTTGCGAATATGACCTTGTTTGCCATAAGCGTAACCGTGTTGTTGACCTTAAGCGGTTCGCTGCCGTCCCAACGGAAATACAGATCGCCTGCTGTGATATAATCCCAGGTAGGTCCGCTGTAGAAAGAACCGTCATTGAAGGTCAGGTTGATGTTCTTGTCAACTCCGTAGTGAGAGCCGGCCGTGATAGTGAGCTTATCTCCGTCCTTGGTTACCCAGCTGCTTGCATCCGGCAGATCCTCTGCATCTACAGCAACATACGTCGCACTTGTGCTTGACAGCTTACCGTAGTTGCTCGGGTCGGTAAAGTAAGCCTTTGCTCTCTCACTGAAAAGATCACATTTGATATGCCATCTGACATTGCCGTCTGCTTCCGTTACCGGAGTATATACAAACGGTGTAAGGTTATACTCAGAGGTGTTGTCATCCGTATAACCGATTATCGTTTCGGGATCATCCGGATCGACTAGAGCCTTAGGTTCAGCAACATTATTCTTTGCTGCCTTTGAGAAGGAGTATGCACCTGCGCGGATGACATATTCGCCCTGCGGTGACTCGAATCTCGTCTGCGACATAACATCATCGTGTGACTTGTATGTTGTGTTTACTGATACCTTGGCACCCTTAACAAACTTAGAGTCTGTAAGATCCAACTGACACTTGGCTGCAGTCTGCCATGCCCAGTTGCCTCGCCTGTACAGAATATACATCGTCTTGGCTCCGGCAGGCAGCTCAAAGTAATCAGTATATCCGCTCTTGTTATCGCTGGAATCAGAGTGCAGATTATATGCCTCACCAGTCTTGTTATCAAACCATACCCAAACGCTATACTCGTTGATATTATGGCTTCCGCTTTCATCCGTATCCGGAACAGTACCGAACACCCTTACCTTTATAGGATCGTCTGACGGTATCGGATATTTGACAGTCGTATTGGTCTTGAAGTAGAGCGTTGCAGGCTTGTAAGTCAGTTTCTTTGCATCGTCAAGAGTAGCTTCGAAGTGTACAATGTCGTCGTAGGTCTTCTTCTGGAGATTCATTTCAAACTTATGCATAGGTTCGGCATCCGAGCTGCTTATTACTGAGCTGTTGATCTGATAGTAGTCAGCAACTGTATTCTTTTGCCAGTAAGGCTTTGTACGGATATCCATGTATACCCATGCTCCGTCTATAACAGAAGCATATTCAAGCTTTTCCTGTTCAACTCCATTGAGAAGGATCCTGACATTATAGATCTGCTCGTGCGGTACGAATATGATCGGCAGACCGTCGGAATTCTTGTATCTGAGCTTATCTGTTACAGTGCTTGATTCATTATTCTTTATTGTCTGATATTTGATGCTTATGTTGTATCCCTTTGCAACAAGTCCTCTTGCATCGTAGAAAATGATCGGGATCGTGTTGTCTGTGGATATCTGAACATCATTGATAGCGCGTTCGAGAAGCTCGCATTCTTCCTCAACGTTATCGACATAAGAAACTGCATTTACATCTGCAAGATAAATATCCTCAGCCTTAACAAGCTCATTATAGAGAGACTTGATCGATCTGGGATCATAGATCTCAGGTGTTCCGTTCTGTTCAAACTCCTGATAGTAGATAGCCGGTGATGTGCCTTTGCCGTTCGGATAGTACGGTCCGGCGCTGTCATCGTCATTTCTTGTACCGAGGTAGTTCTTAGCCTTTGACATCAGTTCGTAAAGCTTGGTGTAAGCTCCTACCCATCTTTCCAGCATCGAGAGATCAGGAGAAGCTCCGGGCTTGACGTTCGTTCCATCGTTGAAGTAGGAATTTGTCAGCCATACCTTCTTGATAGCCTTCGGGAACTTGTATGTGTTCGAGCTCTTCTTTACTACCTTGAAGTCTGAGCCTATCTCTGCGGGGATTACCTTGCCGTAGTAGATGGAGTGTATCGCATAGAGGTTTCTTTCGATCTTCTTGTTTGTGGGAACGAAGGTCTCCCAACCGCCCATATTACCGTTAGTGGTCAGTGCGGTGTTGTAGCAGATCTTATCATTGCCCTGGAGGGCTGTCTTTGCAAAGAAGCTTGCAGGTGTTACAGTTCCGGCAGAATTTGTTATGTCATAATCTGCTGTAATCTGCAGGAAGGGTTTACCTGAGGGTACTTTATAGCAGCGCATACCGTCTTCTGTTGTAGATGAAAGCTCTACCGGTGTGCCCTTGCCGTATGCCTTGACAACTACATTCCTCCAGTTGCCTGTGGAAGGTGTCTTGACATAGATCTTCTGATCGTCCTCGATCTGATAGATCTCGGGATCCTGGGTATAAACGTTGTAATGCTGGTACTTATTGTTGTCGCCTGAGCCGATCTCATTATCCTTCATTACGACATATATATCGCCGTAAACATTCTGGAGCTGCTCAGTGAAACGGTATTTATCCGAGAATGCTTCAGGATCGATCCAGGTCTTGCCTGTTGTGCCCTGTGTGGTCTTCTGAAGACCTGCAAACTGGACGTTGTAAGAGCTTTCTTCCTTATCTACAGGTATCTTGAATTCATACCAGTCGTAGATGATATAAAGTCTTGTGTCACCTATACGACCTTGTGAGCTTCCGTTTCCGTCAGCACCACCGAAGAGGCTGGAAAAAGAATCGGGTTTACCGATATAAACGTTATTGCGTTCATTCTTCAGACCTTCCAGATATCTCGGCCAGGATGTCTTGCCGGCACCGGATGCCTTAAGTCTTGAGTTCTGAGCACTGTATGTGTCATAATAAGACTCATTTACCATTCTCAGCTTGCTGCCGCCGACAAATACCATTCTCTTGTCAATGACCATTGTACTGCGGTCTGTGCCGTTCTTATTGACCTTTACCTTGTATGTCGGGGGCTGAACGGTGATCTCAGGTCTGAACTTATAGATACCTGTATGTCCGCTGTTACTCGATGTGTATGTAACATCTGTAGATGTGCCCATTCTGCTCCAGGCTTCCGAATGATACTTATCATGGCTCAGATTGTAATAACCATCGGTTGTACGGGTTTTTCCGTTCTTGGTATTGTATCCGGCATAAGTATACTGGTTGAAAATTACAAACGGATCTGTAAGACCCTGACCGACTATATGGTCGCTACTGGGTCTTAATTTGTTGGATGTTCCGCAGGTTGAACATGTGCCGCTTACCTGCCATACCTGATGAGCATCAAACCAGTATCTGTAGTCGCCCGTTGTATTGGGACCGATCTTCTCCGGTGTGCCTTTATCCGATCTGTAAAGTATACAGCCGCGGCATCTTGAAGGAACATTTACATAATAGTAGCTTGATTCTTCAACGCGGATAAGGGATACGGGAGCATCCTCTGTTCCGAGGATCGCTTCCTCCTGGTATGTGGTCTTATCTACCATACGAGGAGTTCCGTGTATATAGGTAGCTAATCCATTTCTGCCATGACTGTCAGATTCCGTGTAATATCCACGAGAGCCTTCCTGAGCATAATAAATATTATCATTCTGGATCCAGAAAGTATATGTTGTATTATCCGCTGTATAGCCGGTGCTTTGAAATGCATCCTTCAGTTTACTCTTTACGATAATATAATGGCCTTTATAGTCATCGCTCTCATAAACCTTGTTGTCAGGAGTTGCCATACTTTCAAGCGAAACATACTCTTGTTTATAATCACGAACAACCCTTCCGCTTGAATCCTTTTCTTCCTCCTGCTCCCAGAGAAGCTCACCGTCTTCATTGGTCTGCTGATTGCCGTTTGAATCGAGGAGAGGAACTCTCTGCATTGATCCTTCGCCGAAGACGTATATCTTGAGGCCGCCCTCTTCGAGAGTCTTGTTATCCGAGGAACCTATCTTGATACTTGCATCGACCCAGATAACTGTTTCACCCATATGCTTTGTAGGCGTTACAGCCTTACCGGACTGACCGAAATAATCGAAGGGAACTTCGATCGTAATCATATCGGCGGGATCATCGTTAACTGCTGCAGGTGCTTTGAGAAGACCTGAAAGGAGCGTGTCTGAAACGATAGTGGGAAGTGATGCAGCAGAGCTTCCTGATGTATTCTTAACTCTGTTTATGGTATCTGCCGGGTATACCTCTGCAACATAGGTCTTGTTTGATGTAGTATCCTTCTTTACAACAGAGATCTGAACAGTAGAGCCTGCACCGAACCTGATCTCGTATTCCTTTGCATTTTCAAGCACGGTCGCCGCATTTGTCCATTCCTCAGAACCGGTCGTTTTTGTTTCGTTTGTTTTTTCCCAGCTGTTGCCATTCTTGACATATGTTTCATAATCAAAGGAATATGTCGGGCAAAGCTGGATAGTTACATCCGGCTGATAGGTGAACTTGATCGTGTAGTTTGAGCCCGCTGTGTTCTGACAGGTGATATCTTCTGTCGTTCCATCAGTATAGGTCGCTACAGCTTTAAGCTCTGTGGGCTTTGTGAACGTCTTTTCTTCAGTAACGGTATTATATGTTGAATTCCATCCATAACCGTATTTATTTACGCGCTGATACGAAATAGTCCTGCTGGGATAGGTAAATGTAGCTGTTACCTTCTTACCGACGTAATCAGGAGTCTCCTCGCTTACCTTTACAACATTTCTTTCAGCGTCAAGCTCAAATTCTTCGGTCTCTGCATAACCCTCTGCAGTGCCGTCCTTGAATCTGATAACGCCGGACTGGTCAGCTTCAGCAAAGAATCTGAATACTCTGTACTCAGCATCAACTGTACCGACTGTAGCCTTTTCGGTAAGGCCGGCTACTTCCTTGCCGTCAACATTGAGCTTTGTATCTGTTCTGCCTGTCGGGATATCAACATAATACTGGGCAAGCTTTCCGCGTTCTGCATCGAGTGTGTATTTGACGATCTCCTGGTTGCCGACGCCTGTATGACCGTCCCTGATCTGACGGAGGTTGTTGAGTCTTATTACACAGCCCTCAACATCGAGACTTACAGGATCGCAGGTAAACAGATATTCATTGGTCTTTGTGCCGCGGTTATATTCAACGACCGTAAGCATAAACGAAAGTGCATCGCATGATCCGGCCTCGAAATCATAATACATAAAATCGGTACCGACAGATTTCATCTGATGAGAGCTTACTGATTTTTCAAGATCGACGCTCTTTCTGTATTCATTTACATAGAAATCGCCGAGCTTATAATCACAGGTCTTATCAGTAGTCGTATTGGGGGTCACATTCTTGTTTTCCTCAATATACTTCTTTATTTCGGTAGAATCATTGAAGCCCATGAACCATATACGCATCTTCTTGGCAGCATCAAGCTCAGATTTTGACTTTGAGGCTTCGCCGAGCTTACTGTCGGGATAGAGGATTATAGCCTTTTTAAGAGCTTCATCAAGTAAGGTCTTTGCAGTGGTAAGCTCTTCTACCGTTGCGTCAGACTTATTGTAAACAGCCTTTGCTCCGCCCTCACCGTCTTCATTTTCGCCGAGGAGAGCCTTATTCAGTTCCTTGAGGAGAGCTGCTGTCGAGTTGATACCTTCACTGCGGAACTTTTCTGCTGCCTGGATGGAATCATAGAGCGCCTTATACGCCGCCTTCAATTCGGGGCTGCTGTAGTTGTTGGCACCTTCAACAGCTGTGATCGTCCTGCTAAGGATATCGGTAGCTGCCTCAAGAACTTCCTTTGTCGTCTGGTCTTTAAGAAGTCTCTGTATACCGTTGAATCTTGTCTTAGTTACAGGCAGAAGCGGTATCATGGTCTCGCTTACCTTATCGTCGCCTGTTGTTCTGCGGGCCTCTTCCTGAGTCATACCGGATACAAGAGCCATGATATCTACATCGACCTGATGGTTTTCGTCCATCAGATAATCATACGGCTCGGATCCAAGGTCTGCACCCTTAAGAAGAGTTTTGAGAGCGTCTCTTTCAGGCTCTGCATAATGTGCATTTCCGTCATATCTTGCTGCAAGATTAAGAAGGAGACCAAACTGCTCACGCTCTTCTGTAAGCTTCGCCTTCTTTATATCCTCAACAGCTTCCTTCAATCCGGAATACAGATCATATATTTCCGAAGCGCTGAAGTTCTGCTGAAGGATCTTTCCGTCATAATTCAGGCAATGCTTATAATAGCCTGATCTCGGTTCTGTTGAGAAGGTAGGTGAAACGAACTTTGCAAATTCACCGCTGTCGTAGGGATATTCTCCGTCCTTACCCTGTGCAGCTTCAATAGCCTTACCTTCTGTAATGTACTGCTGCAAAGCTGTGACAGTACCTGAATCTACGATATTCTTGTGAGCCTTGAGGTTAGCTATCGCCTCGTTGATAGCGTCGATCTTCGCCTGATAATCGTCTTCTATTTCCGACTTTGATCTGCCTTTTGCCAGCTCATCCTGATAGTAATTAGCATTGTTGTAAAGTGCACGGCCTTCATCGACTGCGTCTGAGAACTGCTTGTATGCATCTGCATCGTAGTCGCCGGCAGTGTATTCCGTGGAAACCTGAGTGATAAGATCATAAAGCTTACGCCTTATCTCAAGTGAGGAATAGTTATCTCTGTAGTCAAGTCTCGGAGCTATCGTGTTACCGATATTTGCAGACTTGAATTTGACAGTACTGTATTTGTTAAGAAGATCTGAGCCTGTTATTCTGTCGGGTTCTACTGCAGAAGGATTGTTGAGCTTCTCTATATTGTACTTTGCAAGCTCTTTCTTGTAGATAGAGTTTGCAAGCTTATCGCAGGCTCTGAGCTCAGTACGAAGTGAGCTGAGAGAGTATTCTCCGCCGTCAACTGTCGCTACGACGAAAGCTTCTCTTGTATCTCTGTCGGGGTCAACTCTTACCGGACCCTTGCTGATAACATTTCCAGCATTGTCGTAGTACTGAACAACCATTGTAAAGTCAACAGCTACCGGGATATTTACGACCCACCAGCCGGAGCCTTCATACATCATTTTCTGGAAATCATTGGTCGATGAATTCGGGAACTTTGTTTTGTCCGGTGATTCCTCTGAATAGTAGTACGGAGTTTCCGAACCCCATTCAGTAAGGTTATCATCTGCTGCGGAGCCGAAACGTGCAAATTTCAGACCCTGCATGAGATATTCGTTTGATTTGTCGTAGATGGATGCATTGTGAACAAGAACGTTTGTTACGATAGGATTGGGAGTGTTGGTTTCAACAGCGTCATCATCTACACCCTCGACTCTGAAATGAACTGTCGTCTTCTGGTTCATTACATAAACGAGGAAGCGATCGTCAAGCTGATCGAGACCGTTCCACTGAGCGCCCTCTTCATATCTGAGGAGATAGTCGCCCGATTCAGGTCTGTCTGCTCTCAGCACCTCAAAGTAAATGTGTCTGTCATCATTGCTGAGGAACCAGAGATGGAACATTTCGTTTGCTTCGACATCAAGAGCAACATTGCCCTGCATCTGAGCGCCCGAGAGGACCTTGCCCTTCTTTGTTATGATAAGGTTGAAGTAATTTACATAACTGGGATCATAATAATATGTAGAGTCGAACCAGCCGTTAGTACCTCTTTCAAAGAAGGAAGCAGGACCGTTTTCAGGGTCACTGTTATTGCCTGTTACGTTCCAGGGGCTTACAGGCTCCTTGAGGTTGGCGGTCTTTTCGTTTGTGTTAAGGTTTGCGATAGACTGATCAACCTTTGCCTGAGCTGTAGTCGAATTGAATCCGGGTGTATTAGGATCCTGATATTTGAATTCACTTTCAACATCGTAGCAGGTATCTTTTCCGGTATATACGTTTGAAACATCCTTGAATGTCCAAAGATAATAGAAAGGTGTCCATTCGTTTCCGGGATACTGCTTGAAATGAAGCTGGACTGAATCCGGGGGAACATAATGTGATTTTACAACTGTATCCATGTCTATGTCAGGTATGGTAATGCGGTTCTTGTTTGCACCGCTGTTGATAGCATACGCGACAGACATATGCACAGTCTCGCCCCTGTTACCGAAAGCATCCGTCGATCTGGAGTAAGCGGTGAGCTTGAGCATAGCAGCCTCACCCGTCACATCGGCAGGAAGGTAATTGACAGCAACATAGGTGTTAGCCTTTACTGCCTTTGCCTCATCCGTTGTGATTATTGCTCCTTTTTTCGCCGTCACGCCGCCGGAAGCAGAGTTCATGAACCAGCCGTCATCCATGACCATATACTGACCATCGACTTCGGCAAGGTTAGGTACATTCGTTGCATTGCGGTAATAGCCGTATGCATATTCAATCGCACTTCTTACGTTGAGGTAAGCCTGCCTGGTGCTGACGCTGCTCGATGTGCTCATTATAGATGTAGCAGCAATCGCGATCAGCGATGCGGACAGGATTATAAGTACGCTGATAATGGCCATAGCCAGCGGCAAGGATACACCTTTTTTGCCCTTCAGCTTACTTGAAATCATAAGCCACAACTTCCTTTCCTGGTATGAATTTTGTATATAGGGGTCAATATCCGAGGCAGTGATGCCTGTCTGCAGGGTATAACAGACGACACTAACCTACTTTCCTAAATATTATATTACAAATCGTTCACTCTTTGCAAGTGCTTTTATACTTTTCGTATGAATAATCAATAACATATAAATCAATTTATGCAATTATACCAAATACAAAAATGAAAAGTTGTATATCATATAAAATAAATTATTAAAAAACAGTGAATTTTACAGCAAATTTCATAATTTATTAATAATTACAGTTTGTAAGATGCTGTCACATAACAAACTGATCCGTTCGCAGAACGGGCTGCTGCGGAAAAAGATCCGCTTTTGTCTCCGTCCGTGCGGCTGTACTTATGCTCCAGGCTACCGGTTTGGGACTGTAGCAAAACAAGGATTCTGACGGCAACCCCTTGAAACCAGCCAAGTGCGCCCGTAGGAAGTGCCCTTTGGGTGCGCCTACCTTGCGGCGCACTTTTTATAGTGTTTTTAGCAGCCCGGTCGCGCCGAAGGCACGGTCTGGCGGATGGGGCAGTGTTAATGCGACATCTCCTTTCATCAATAGCTTTACATACCAAAGATCATTGCTTTCAGTGTAAATGCGACCGACACAAGCAAAAAGAATACCATTCCCGGATTAATAAAAGCCCTTATATTCAGGTGATGCCCGGTATTTTCTTTAAGTCTGTCTTTTTTTGCCGAAAAAACTATCAGCACAGCCCCTATGCCGACCAATACAAGATAAAGAAGATAATACGCGGCAATTGCCAGCACACCCGGAAGTATCTCAGACACAAGCGCATCCGGAATTGCGGAATTCTGAGACATAAGAGAAACAACCGACCTTAGTTTTTCAAAATTAATGGCTGCAATCACTGCGGAATACACTACAGAACCATACAGGTTTATCATCATATGGATAATTATGGGGTAGATGATCCTCGCACTCTTTACATAAACATATCCGAGCACAAGGCCCATCCCGAATGTATAAAAAAACTGTCCGGGATTCATGTGATAAAGAGCAAAGCACAGCGCACTGAAGAGTACTGCGGTCTCCTTTCCTGTCCCGGCGATCCGATCAAGCAGACATTTCCGGAAAATAAGCTCTTCTGCGACAGGGCTTACCGCCACAAGCAGAACAGCAGACAATACATCTCCTCCTGCAACGGCCTCAGACACAGGGTTTTCGGCATTTTCGCCGGATATCAGTACCATGAAAGTCGAACCGATAAGCCTTCCGAGGAAAATAAACGGGAAGCAAAGTGCAAAGTATCCGAAAAGAGCTTTAGCCGACAAGCGTCTGGGAGATATTTTTCCTCGCGGTATCACTCTGAGCATGAAATAAGCCGTTGGAATGCCGACAAGATAAATCGGGAGAAGCGAATAAAAAAGCATCATTCCCGGAGAATCGGGAGAGAAAACACCTGACGGGCGGTTTTTTTCAAGCAGTATTGAAATACCGGCTTCAGCAAGCGCCATTATAATATAAGAAACTGCAAACGAAGCCGCCGCAACAGAAAAAACCTTGGCGACAGAATGAGGTGCTTTTTTGTTTTCCGGGGGCAGTTTTTCACTACCGGCTGAAGATCTGGTCTCATTATCCACGTTCTCACCTCCTGTCAGGATCAATTCTAATAATACACACCGGCCGCTTTTTTGTCAACAAAGACATTTGCGGCGCAGCGCCTGCGCTCCCGTTTCGCGCTGTCGCTCACTACGTTCGCTCTTGATCTGTATTCCTGGTTTATTGCCGCGGCTCAGCATCATTACCGGTTCTACACTTTGCAGCGCCTGCGCCCACGTTCGCCTACCTTGCGGCGAACTTTTTTAGTGTTTTTTTCAGGGGAGCTGGGAGCGAAGCGCTCAGCTCCCCTGAAAAAACAAATTTTAGCAGCCCGGTCGCGCCGCAGGTGCGGTCGGGCGGTGGTCCGCGCGTAGCGCAGCTCATCTACTGTACCGGAACCTTACAACCGGGACAGCTATTGAAAATATGCCGCAAATTTTCCCGGAATTATTATACGGTAACTTTGCGCTTTACTTTCAAGTCAAGATATGCTAAAATAGACTCATATTAATTTCAGGAAATGAGGAGATACGATATGGCAAACAATCTTTTCCCCGATGACGATATCATTACCAACGAAGGAAAAAAAGTCCGCAAGGGATCTATGATTTTCGGAGTATTAGTCTTCATTCTGCTTGTAACTGGAATAGTCCTTTGTATTGTTTTCGGCAAGCTTTATCTGATACTCGCCGTACTTGCATTCATTGTTGTTGTCGAAGCGATATGGATCGTAATATTCAACGGCAAAATGCAGAGCATATCTGAGCTGGAAAAAAAGAAGAACTACATAATCATCAAAAAAGTAAGCGGTAAAACCAAAAACATTAAAAAAGCAGAGATGCAGGGAGTAAAAAGAAAGGGCAAAAAATACATAATTACGCTTAAAGACGGCAATAAGCTTAAAACAGTGAAGTCTCCTGTATTCAAGCCCGAGGGCGCAAAGAAGTTCTTTTCTAAAGCTGATTTTCCCGGCTGTGAAATTGACGTCTGAGCGTCTGTTTTGCGGCGCAATTTTATAGTGTTTTTTCTTGGGTGCCGAGTGCGAAGCCGCCGCACGACCTCGCCTTCGGCACGACCGGGCTATTAAAAATTTGTTTTTCAGGGGTGCCAGGCGCGAAGCGCCTGGCACCCCTGAAAAAACACTATAAATAAGTGCGCCGCAAGGTAGGCGCACTAGGCGGGCACTTCCTTCGGGCGCACGGGAATTGTACAGATGGGACTGCGAATGTTTTCACAGTCCCATCTGATACATTATAGCAGATACCCCGCAGGGTACTTATGCAAAATACGATCACTGCTTATACTCTGTTATGATCCTGATGATGATATCACGAAGCTTTTCAACTTTATATTCTCCTATAATGGGTTTCTCATGTGAGTTGCCTATGCCGCTGTCATCAGTGAGGAAAACATAGCTTCCGCCTGTCATTATCGCGCAGGCGCGTCCGAACAGCTCGGTATTTCTGTCAGCTCCTGAGGAAATGACCGGAATAAGATGTATGCCTTTTTTTGCTGCCTCGCGGACAGATATTTCTATGGCATCTGTTCCTTCATCATGCGGAGGAGCATCGTAGATCATAAATGCCAGCTTTACACTGTTTTCGCTCCAGCCGCCGTCTATAAGTGTTTCCGTCAGGATCTGTGCTATAGCCTCCGGGGTATCTCCGCCGCCGTCTGCCCTTTCATTTGTAAGTATCCTCTGTACTTCCGAAATATCAGATGTAAAGGGATTGCATTTTGTTATGTACGTATCCCCCTTGTCGCGATAGAAGTTAACGGAATATTGTGTATTCTCTATTCCGACGTCCCTGGCTATAGAAGAAAACTCACTCTGAAGGTACAGCATTTCATCAGACATTGAACCGGTGGAGTCTATTATGAACATGATCTCCGTCTTTTTTTCCGTCCTGCCGCCGGGAGCAAAGGTAAGCTCCATCTCAGTTGTCCCGACATTCTGCTTCTGTGCCTGAGGGTCTGTTTTTGTTTGCCCCTGCTGTTCCTGAGTTTCAACAGGCATTATCTCGGTCTGGCTCTTGCGTATGGGATATGTTTCGTTTTTGTCTCCTACGGAAAGAGTCACTCTTTCAGCGGTCTCACTGCTGTTTGTAACGAACAGATACGCTTTGCCGTTGTGATCCGTAACAGCGCTCCAGAGGATCTTTCCCTCGCCGTCTTCAAGAACGGCCCTGACATTTGCCGCAGGCTTGCCGTCGTCACCCTTGACTGTTATCATATATCTGTCTCTCGGGTCAAGAGAAAAGCTCGGATATGAGATCGTTCCTGATGTAACAAGGTTTGTGAAGAATCCCCAGTTATCGTTGTCTCTCCACTCTCCTGCCGTAAGCTGACCGAACTGAGGGAGCTGAACAGAAGGCTCAGACGGTGAATCCGTTATGTCTGGGTACAGATCACCGTCGTCAAAGATCTCATCGGGATAGTCGGGATAAGCTGTATCTCCGTCAACCGCAAGATCAAGCGATTTTCTGTCCTCAGTCAAAGGGGCTTCCAGCGCATTGAAAACCTCACCCTTTGTTTTATCATCGCCGTATGCTTCGCCATCTGCAGCTGCTGAGCGGCTTCCTGCTGTCTCTGAACCGTAACCTGTTGCTTCGGAGCCGTAGCCTGCCGTTACGCCCTCGGTTCCCTTATAGTCGGAAGCGATGGTCCTGCTTACATTTTCCGCCGCACAGCCTGCCGATGATGCAAGCAAAGAAAGAACTGCCGCAACACATAAAAACTTCTTTATTTTCATAATGATACCTCCGTTTTTGTCTGGATTTGTTTTTCAATAATATAATCCGCAAGACAAAGAAGGGTTACAGGAAAACAAAAATTTTTTAGACGCCCGAAGGAAGTGCCCTTGGGATACCCCTTCACTGCGGCTTGGATATAGTGTTTTTCAGGGGTGCCGGGCGCAAAGCGCCCGGCACCCCTGAAAAAAGATTTAATAATAGTCATAAAAACGCTGTATCTCAATCTTCTATATCATTTTGATCATTTGACTGATCATCAGCTTTCGTATCAGCCTTGGGATCAGACTCAGCTTCTGACGATAAAGCTTCTGTTGATAACGGCTCATCTGCCTCGTTCTTTTCTGAGCTTGCCTTTTTCCTGAATAACAAAATGCCTACTACTGCCGCGGTACCAAGCATTAATATACCAAAGACGATAGCCACAATAGCGATCACTTTTCCGACATTATCCTCGCTTTCGTTTTCTGTTGTCTGAACACTTGCTTCCGCAAGCGATCCTTCAGCTGAGCTTTCCGTCAAAGCTTCTGATGATTCCTCATATGATGTATCTATTTCTGAAGAAGATTCAGTTATTTCATCATTTAGTGGGTTAAAATGAATATGCTTTATCATTATCGACCGATCCGCAAGAGTATATTCACCTTTGTATGTCAGGATATATCTCGTTTCGTCTGTCATCTCTATTTTTTTAAATTCAGCTTCCGTCCCATAAAAAGTCACATCGTCCAGTTTAGTACATCCGTCAAATGCCTTGCTCCCAATGCTTGATAAATTGCTGTACATAGAAATTCTTTCCAGCGCACTGCAATCTTTAAATGCCTCTTCACCTATAATAGTCACCTGCGGATTCAAAGCAATTGTTTTTAGATTTGAACATCCCATAAACGCTCGCTTCTTAATATCCTGTATACCGTTTCCGAGGATCACATTTGATAGCATCTGCTTATCCTGAAAAGCTCCTTCGGGAATTTCCGTAATGGAATCACCGATATAAATATCTGTAAGTTCAGGAGTATTACGCATATCAGGCAGTTTTTTTACGCTGTTCCCTATGGTAAGATACTTTATATTTGTACCTTTTAAAATACCCTCAACATCTGTCAGGCCATTTCCGATCACAAGCTTTGTAATATTACTCTTATCTCTTGAATAACTCTGAGTAAATAGGGCGTGTTCTGAATAAACATCACTTGTTTCAATTTCAGTCACACTGTCAGGCAGAGTCATTCCGGTCAGGCTGTAACAATTGGAGAATGCTAAACTGCCTATTGTTTTCAGACCGTCCGGCAGAGTGATCTCGGTAAGCCAGCTACATCCGGAGAAAGCACCTATTCCTATCCTCTTTACACCTTTTGGTATTGTTATCTCTTTAAGCTTGTAGCAGTCGTCAAAAGCAAAATCATCTATCTCAGTCAAAGAGTCAGGAATAATAATGGCGGTCAGTTTATGACAAAACAGGAAAGCTTGTTCGCCAATTTTTGTTACTCCGTCCGGTATTTTATATGTTCCTTCATAAGTTATAGGTAGACGTATTATTTCTGTCTTGTCCTTATTATACAACACACCGTCTATTGAAGAGAAGGTCTTGTTTTTTTCAGATACATTGATTTCCTTTAAAGCGTTACACCCGGTAATAAAGCCTTCCATTTCTATGTTTGTAACGCCCGCCGGAATGGTAAGCGACTCAAGATACCCGCAATCCATAAACGCAGATTCATGAATAGTTGTCAGGCTGTCCGGAAGCGTTATCTTGTCCATACAACAACCCCAAAAAGCCGCATTATATATCGTTGTGTAGCCTTCGGGTATGGTGATACTGTGGATATTCTCAGGATAATCGCACACTTCGCGAGCTATACCGGTAACTCTGTTGCCGTTGACCGTACTCGGAAAAACAACATCTTCATTAATTCCCTCGGTAAGATATTTTGTTATATAAACTTCTCCGTCATCGTTTATATAGTATTCAAAATTACCGTCTCTGCCCTGACCTTCTCCTGTGTAATCATCATCGTCATAATCATCGTCATAATCATCGTCATAATCATCGTCATCATCGTCATAATCATCATCATAATCATCATCATAATCATCATCGTCATAATCGTCATCGTCATAATCGTCATCGTAATCATCGTCTTCGTCACTGAATTCTTCGTAGAGGTAATCGTCGTCATCCTCTGCATATACTGTTGTTACACCCGGTAAAAATGAAGAAAAACACATCCCTGCTATAAGTGTAGCGAGCAACACAGAAATCAGTTTTTTTGCATTTCCTTTCATTATGTCAGATCCTTTCAGTTCAGAATTAATTGTTTTGCAAACTGTCTTTCACTTCTACCATTATAAATATGGTTTTTTTATATGTCAATGTTTTTTAGTGCATTATGCCGAATCAGAAGACTTCTTTATTCAATCCGCCTACCCTGTGGCTTAGATATAGTGTTTTTTCAGGGGTTGTGAAATAATTCAAGCCTCTATCGCTATGCAAAGTGCGCCCGAAGGAAGTATCCTTGGGATACCCCTTCCCTGCGGCTTGGATATAGTGTTTTTCAGGGGTGCCGGGCGCAAAGCGCCCGGCACCTCTGAAAAAACAAGTCTTATAATAGCCCGGTCGTTGCGTAGCAACGGTCGGGCGATCAGTCGTACAGATGTATATGAAGTCGTTTTTTTCTATTGCAATGAAGCCTTCTTACTTTATTGCGTACTGTCTCAATGTAGTGATTAGCCGTAAGCCGTATATTATCGGATATTCAGATAATCCAGAGGCTTGTAAAAAAATAGTTTTTTCACACCCCCTGAAAAAACACTATAATACGTGCGCCGCAAGGCGTACAAAACCGGGCATATCGGCAGCTTTTCCGCCAATATGCCCGGTAATACTATTTTCAGAACTCTACGCTTGATATAAACTGCGTGAAAACAAAGAACGCACCGAAAATCAGACCGATAGCGATCATTATCGTATCAATAACGACCGTAGCTATATGGGTCTTCGGAACAGGCTTGCCGTTTTCCTTGAGATATTTTGCAGCCCTGAAGCTAAAAACAAGAGAAACTATAGCCAGAGGGATCGAAATAAAAAAGAAACCGGTAAAAAACATGGTAATAAATGCAAGCACCAGACCGGAATTAAGCTCGGGTGTTGCTTTTGCATCGGTGTATTTTCCGCGCGGCTCATACTTTTCCCTGTATGTTCCCTGTAAACGATATCTTTCCTCAAGGGGCAGACCGCCGTTATCCGACTGAAAAGTCGGAGACTGCACCGTCTCAGTATAGACCGTACGCTGCGGCAGCTCCGAAGCCCTGTCATCCATCAGATGTGAGATATCCGTGCCGTAGACATCATCGTCCGCTTCAAAGCGGACGGGGGCTTCATTGTCGGTGGTATCGGCCGGCTCATCCCGATTTT
>CADCPT010000040.1 GCA_902803385.1 uncultured Ruminococcus sp. | reverse complement strand
GGCTATTGAGCTGCTTTATTTCAAGAGTCGAATCACTGTAGAACTGGTTCTTGAATGAAGCATACTGTGCATAGAGAAGTCCGAACTCGCCGCTTCCGTCCGTCTTACCTGTCACATAATGTACATCATCATCATCAAGAACATTTGTAATATATCTGTCGTATCTTTCAAATACTGTATTTTTTACAGGACCGGGAGTATTTTTATTATTGTTTCCCTCATCTACTTTTATTGTCGGAATTAATACGTCTGGGTTGATATTGGTTTTCGTTTCGGGAATGGATATTTTATTGTCATCGTCTTTATAGTTTACAGTTCTTGAAGCGCTTTTAAGACCGCCTACAAATGCAAGTCCGTTCTTTGTATCCTCTTCACCGGCTATAGTTGTTATATCCGTGTTGTCAAGGCTGTAATTGAATACATCAAGGTTAGCTGCCTGATATGTCTTTTTTACAAAACCGGGGTTGACATCTAATTCAACGTTGCTGTCAACATTGAGTATGCTCTGTTTTGTGAAGTTGAAGCGGATAAAGTTATCCGACTCCCACATTCCTCTTTCCATGAAGTACATTGTAAGTGTATGTATCTTAGTAGTTCTGTACTTCTTTGCAGCGTCCTTATGGATGTAGCTGTCCTCGCTGAATGTAAATGGCTTTGTTTCAGAATTTATATGGCTCGCTGCTGTCTGCAAATCATAATCAGAAACAGAAACAGTCTGTTCGAGATAAGACGTAGTATTGTTTATGTTGAAGTTTATCTTTCCGTATGCGTCCTTATGACCGCCGCCCATGTCAAGAACGAGCTGACCGTCAACGAATACCCACACGTCATCATCGCCCATGAACTCGAATGTCGTATCAAGACCGTTTATTTTTCCGTCCTCGGTAAGTACGAACGGTATCTCATACTTTACACCGAAAGCGAGGTTATTGTAATAGCCTTTGCGGTCCTTTTCATCATACTTGCCTTCTGATGTGTCGATATTGTATGGGAAAAATCCCTTGGTTGAACCGCCCTGATCTGCTTCCTGGCTATATACCATACCTTTATGCTCATATATCGAACGCGAAGTCGGGTCAAGATAAAGGCTGACAGCATCTCTTGAATTGAACTGATAGTACAAAGGATAATTTCCTGAATTATCTCTCATTTCTTTGCCGTATCTGTCTTCCTTGAGTTTTACCTCATAGAACGGGAACTGTACATCCTGAGTCATGGAAACGACGTCAGAATTATCAGCCGACCACTTTCTGTTAAGATACGGAAGTGTAAGTCCGGCTTTTTCGCTGTCAACAAGATAACCCATTCGGCCTATACCGTCAGATTCATCTGCCTGCTGTGCTACAAGACCCGAAACAGAAGTTCTGAGTCTGTAGTCATTAGCGCCGTTATTGTCATTACGGAGCGCCATGTTTGATACCCATTTGAAGTTTGAGTAGTTGGCTTTGTTTCCGTCATTATATTCGTTGTTATTATTTGAACGCCAGAAGCATCCGAAGTAAACAGGATTGCTGTAAGCTTCTCCGTTTTCAGCAAAAACACCTCCGAGATCTTCAAAGTTGTTCCAGTTGGTATGTATCTTATATCTCTTTCCTGCCTCTACAGATTGGTCGCTGGTCTGGTCAGTACTCTTTCCCGTACTTAGAATAGCCTTCAAATCGCTGTATCCCCCTACAGGAACCTTTATGATCGAAGTTGTGCCATCGACCAAAGAAAAATCCGTTACTTTCTTTCCGGGGAAGTCTCCGAACAGCTGTTTTTTATTATTGCTGTCGTCCCACATATAAAGGTAGAAACTATCTTTATATCTGCTTTCAGATGAAAGGTCAAATTCAACATAGTTGGAATCTACATTATGGACTTTGGTCTGTGCATACTGGAGCCTTTTGTTGAGAGTTGTGTACGGATCTGTATATCCGCTTGAAATAGTGCTTGCAGGTCCAAGAACCTTTCCTTTTATCTCGGTATCTGTTTTATAGTCGTAAAAATCGGAATTATGAGTTATATATCTGCCTGTATATTCATAGTTTCCTACAAAATATTTACCGTTGCCTGCACCGCTTGTCTGCTTCTGATTCGTATCGCTGGGAGCTTCTCCGTTAAAAACTATCTCACTTTTATTAAAAAGCTGGATACCGTCATCCGCAGAAGCGACTATTTTTGCGCTTTCGATAGTATTACAGGTATGACTTCCTTTGTCCATATTACTGAATGAAAGGAAATCTCCCGCTTTTACAGTTATCTCGCCAGTATAGTTTTCTGCGCTCGTACTATAATAATTACCGTCGGGAGTGGACTCACCTCTTGCAAGCTTTATTTTAGTTGCACCTGACAGATCATAAATATAATTATTGCTTGCGGAGAACGATGTAAGCTCCTGCCATGCAGTATTTGAAGGTGTTGAGATATAAAGCTTACGGTTATCATTATAGAACCAAGGAATATTTATCTCAATAAGAATCTTACCATCTTCGGCAGTGATAGCCGACACACTGCTGTTGGTGTTGAACACATTAACAGGCAGCAATCCCGTCACCATCATAAAGACCAATAAAAACGCTATCCAGGATCTCCATTTCAGCTTTCTAATAACAGTC
>CADCPT010000039.1 GCA_902803385.1 uncultured Ruminococcus sp. | reverse complement strand
GCGGAGACGGAGGGATTCGAACCCTCGAGCCCTTTCGGGCTAACGCATTTCGAGTGCGCCCCGTTATGACCACTTCGATACGTCTCCGTATATATCGATCATCAAAAATGATAACAATATGATTTTATATTATTTGCATCAAATTGTCAAGAGGCAGACTGCCATTACCGGATGCAAAAAATAAAATTATGATAAAAACAAATTCAGGCTTTACAAGCAGAGAAAAGAGTTGTAAAATTGTAGGTAGTAAAAACCCGTTTACATAAACAGATTGGAGAGATAATAATGAGCAAGATCATGGTTGAAACAAGCGCACGTCATGTGCATGTAACACAGGAGACTCTCGAGGCTCTTTTTGGTAAGGGCGCAGAGCTAACAGTCAAGAAAATGCTTTCACAGCCCGGTCAGTTTGCTTCTGAGCAGAAGGTAACTATCGTAGGCCCCAAGGGCGAAATGGCTGCTTCTATCCTCGGCCCCTGCCGCAAGGATAACCAGGTAGAGCTTTCACTTACAGAGGCACGTAAGCTCGGGCTCACGCCTCCGGTAAGAGAATCCGGCGACACAGCAGGAACACCCGGCTGCAAGCTTGTCGGTCCTGCAGGCGAGGTCGAGCTTGAATGCGGTGTGATCGCTGCAAAGAGACACATCCACCTTACCCCTGAGACCGCTGCTGAAATCGGCGTTCAGGATAAGCAGATCGTAAGCGTAAAGGTAGACACCGACGGGAGAAGCCTTATTTTCGGCGATGTTATCATCCGCGTAAGCTCCTCTTACGCTCCGGCAATGCACATCGACACTGACGAATGCAACGCTGCCGGCATTTCCGGTACCGTTGAGGGCGAGATCATTCTTTAAAAAGAGATCAGGGGCTGTGAAATTGTTCGCAACCCCTTCGCTGTATCTCGTGCGCCCGAAGGAACATACTCTGATGCTGCGCCTACCCTGCGGCGCACTTTTATTATAGTGTTTTTTCAGAGGTGGCAGGCGCAGTCGGGCGGACGGGACAGTGTTAATGCGACAGCCCCTTTTAAAAAACAATACAATAAAGCAAAAAGGTGTGTGAGGAGATCATTCCTTCACACACCTTTAAAATATACAGATCCGGATCAGATGCGAGCCTCGATGTAGTTTACGAGATCCTCAACAGTCTTTACCTTTTCAACATCTTCGTCAGGAACTTCAACGCCGAACTCGTCATCAATGGTCATAAGAAGATCAACAACATCGAGTGAATCAGCACCAAGATCGTTGATAATAGAAGTTTCGGGGGTTATGGAATCCTCCTCTTTATCAAACTGCTCGCTGAGAATTGTCTTAACCTTTTCAAGTACCATAATTAAGTCCTCCTAAAAAAATTAGAAATAAATAAATTAAAAAATGCACGTTATTCCTACCTGATATTGTGGACAAAAAGATGTATTTTATGCTACAATATTCCAGAAGAGACGACGCTGCATATTTTCTATAATCAAATCTTATAGGTTATTTGTCGCTTTGTCAATATGTAAATCGGAAATTTTTTATAATTTTTCAATTATTCTAAAAAATTTCCAAAATATACCCGTTAAGATATCGCTTTTTATTGAAAAGAGGAGGATTAATAATGGAAAAAAGAAAATTTGCTGTTACCGGTCACCCTATAGGACACACGATGTCGCCATTTATTCATAAGAGGCTCTTTGAGCTTGCAGGCCTTGATGACGAATACGGTATAATTGACATATCTCCGCAGGAGCTGCCTTTGAGGATAGGAGAGCTGAATGAGCTTGCAGGTTATAATATTACCATCCCTAACAAGCAGAATATCATTCCCTACCTTGACCGTCTGCATCCGAAGGCTCAGCTTTACGGCTCTGTAAATACCGTCAGAAACGGCGAAATAAGGGAGGGCTTCACTACGGATCCTGACGGATTTCTCAAATCCCTTGCAGCCTGCGGCATATCGCTTGCAGGAGATGTTACGGTGCTCGGCTGCGGAGGGGTCGCAAGGACAATAGTTTACGAGGCTGCACTTGCCGGCTGCAGTCTGACTATTGCAGTGCGCCCGGAGGATGTCGGTATGCGCAACGCCCTGATAGCCGATGTTAAGGAAAAAACAGGCTGCAAGGATGTAAATGCCTGTCTTCTGAGCGAGCTTAGCGGTAAGAGCGGTCTGCTTGTCAACTGCACTCCTCTCGGTATGTATCCGCGCGTCGATACCATAGCTGTTGATGACAGGGTCATATCAAAATATGAATATGTTTACGACGTTGTTTATAATCCGATGGAGACTCTCCTTGTAAAAAAAGCAAAGGCAAACGGTTCCGTAGCCTCCGGCGGAATGTCGATGCTTGTATGGCAGGCTGTCGTTGCCCATGAGATATGGGACGGCACCGTATACGCTCAGGCTGACATCGACCAGCTTGTTGAAGACAGCGCAGCGGAAATGAAGAAGAATTTTTAAAGGCGGTGTGTTCCATGAAAAAGAAAAACATCATACTCTGCGGCTTTATGGGCTGCGGCAAAAGCACCGTAGGCGCACTGCTTGCAAAAAAGACGGGTATGTCCTTTATAGATATGGACAGTTACATTGAAAAGAAAGAGCAGAAAACCATAAGCAGCATTTTTGAAGAGCATGGCGAGGAATATTTCCGCGCGCTTGAAAGAGAGGCTGCAAAGGAGCTTGCCGAAAAAAACGGACTTGTTATAGCTGCCGGCGGCGGCACGCTTGTTTATCAGGCCAATGTTGATACTCTGAAGGCAAGCGGAAAGATAGTGCTTCTTGATATTTCCGTTGAAACTGTTGCAAAGAGGCTTGAAAATGATACTACCAGACCTCTTCTGAACCGTCCGGACAAGGAGGAAGCTATGAGAGAACTGTACAACAGGCGGCTTCCACTTTACCGCGCGGCAGCAGATATAGTTGTAGACGCAGACAATTCTCCGATGCAGGTATGCATGGATATAATGAAGGATATCTGAAGCGAACCGGCTTCCGCGGTGATCCTGTAACTGTGAAGCATAATTCTTTATCGAAAGGCGGGTCTTGTATTTGAGCGGAGAAAAAGCCTATGACGAGCAAAAAGCCGAAAAAATGCTTGAACTGCAGCAGCGGTGCAGTGAATGTCAGAAATGCGGACTATGCGCCGGAAGACACAATGTTGTATTCGGCGTAGGAGATCCCTGCGCAGATATCATGTTCATAGGAGAAGGTCCGGGCGAACAGGAGGATCTGAAAGGAGAGCCGTTCGTCGGAAAAGCCGGGCAGCTTCTTGACAAATACCTTACCGCAGTGGATCTTGACCGCAGGAGCAATGTATATATCGCAAATATTGTAAAATGCCGTCCGCCCCAGAACCGTGATCCTCTTCCGGAAGAGCAGGATGCATGTATCCCGTGGCTGAGGGAGCAGTTTTCTATAATACGGCCGAAGCTTGTTGTATGTCTCGGAAGGATAGCCGCCTCCAAGATAATAAAGCCGGACATACGCATCACCAGAGAGAGAGGAAAGGTTTTCCGCAAGGGCGGCGTTCTGATGATGCCGGTGCTGCACCCCGCGGCGCTTCTGCGCAATCCTGCAGATAAAGCTCCGACGCTTGAAGACTTTCTGAAAATACAGGAGCTGCTTTCTGATATAAGAAATAACGATGAATAAAAAAGCTTTTCTTAATGCCCCATAGTGTTTTTTCAGGGGTGCCGCGAGCGAAACCACCGCCAGACCGCACATTCGGCGCGACCTGGCGGTTAAAAATTTGTTTTTTCAGGGGTGCCGGGCGCTTTTAGCCTGGCACCCCTGAAAAAACACTGAAATACGAAGGCAATGGCGCGTGAAATACAGAAAGCGAAAAATGCAAAGCCGCGGCAATAAGCTTCGGGATACTGATGTCGAGCGAACGCAGTGAGCGACAGCGCGATATGACACCGGCGGCACGCCGGCGCCGCAAGGTAGGCGCACCGGGGGGGCACTTCCTTCGGGCGCACGAAGTAAACGAATAGGCTGTAACTGTTTTCAGCCCTGATCATGCGATCAGGGAGAGCGAAGGTTCAATAAAATTATTTTTTTGCGCCTTCGGCGATTGACTAAGGTATAATTTTATAGTACAATTACTATGTATTGTTGTATGTATTTTTGTTTTAAAGAAATCAGGTGGACTGTTTGAATAATAACGAGAGCAGCAATAAGGATATTATTACCGGAAGAAATCCGGTATCGGAGGCTCTGCGCTCCGGCAGGGCTGTTGATACGCTTTATATAGCCAAGGGTGAGCTTTCAGGCTCCGTGAAGGTGATCGCCGCACTTGCAAAGGAAAAGCATATTCCCATAAAGGAAGTCGACCGGAAAAAGCTCGACTATATGACCGGCGGAGCCAATCACCAGGGGATCGCTGCTCTTGCGGCAGTAAAGGAATACTCCACGGTAGATGATATTTTTGCCCTCGCCGAAGAACGCGGCGAAAAACCTTTTATCATTGTCCTTGACGGCATCGAGGATCCGCATAATCTCGGTGCCGTTATACGAACTGCCGAATGTGCCGGTGCCCACGGCATTATAATACCGTCACGCAGAGCCGCAGGTCTTAATTTCACTGTCGGAAAATCCAGTGCAGGCGCACTCGAATATGTACCTGTAGCAAGAGTTACCAATATCGCAGCTGCCATTGATGAGCTTAAAGAAAGAGGCTGCTGGGTCTACGGAGCAGACATGGACGGACAATGCTACTGCAGCACCGACCTTACCGGAGCCTGTGCCCTTGTTATAGGCTCTGAGGGCAGAGGGCTCGGCAGGCTTGTACGCGAAAAATGTGACGTTATCCTTTCGCTTCCCATGCGCGGCAGGATCAATTCGCTGAATGCGTCCGTCGCAGCAGGAGTTCTTATGTATGAGTTCATGCGGCAGAGAGAAAATATAAATGCTGTTACAAGCGGAGGTAGCAAATATGTCTGACAGCAGCAAAACTCCCAAAACGGAAGAAAAAAAGTTTTCCGTTTTCCATGGGATATTCCATAAATACGACACCGAAAATGACGACGGATATGATGATCCCGAACCGGAGGATGAAGAGGTCGGGGAAAGCAAGGCGGAGGATGTTTCCTTCAGGGGCTTTGTAGCCGGTCTTTCCGATTCTGCGGCAAGATCATCAAAACCCGGCAGCAAGGTGCATACCGTTACTCCGGTGCGGCGCGGAGAAGAACCGAAGCGGCCGTCCGGACAAAGTAACAATGACCGCCCGGAAGAAACACAGAAAAAGAGCCGCCTTGGTTCTGTTTTCGGAAAGCTTGTTGAAATAATCACACAGCCGGAAGACAGCATTTTCCTTGCGGAAGATGATGATGTTTTAGAGGATGCTTATTCTGCCTATGAAGGCAGCAGACAGGCCGCAAGAGCGCCGAGCGCTGTTTCCGCGCCTGCCTCCGCTGCAAGTAAAGCCGAACCCTTATCGGAAAAGCCTGAGGCTTCCGTCTTTGATGAAATCAAAGCAGAAAAAGCTGAACAGGCTGAAAAGCTTTCGGAGGATGAGGGCACATCCGAGATCAATGAGTCGCAAAGCTACGAAGCAGAAAACAATCATGCTTCTGCGGAAGAAGAGAAAAAAGCCTCAGAGGAAAAAGCCGACGCTTCAGAAGAGATAGCTGATACATCCGGGGAGAAAAAGCCGGCGGAGCATAAGACCGAAATAACCGTAAGAGATGTTATGCTCGCAAAAAACACGGTAACAGAACGCACGCCCGTATCATTCCGATCTGCACCTGCCGGAACAGCGTCCGAGGATGCTTCCGCGTCGTCCGCAGATAATAAAAAGCCCTCTGATGCTGCAGAGGCCGAAAAGGCGCGCACTCCCGTAAAAGTGCGTCCGGTTCCGGTAGCAAAAAAAGCAGAAGCACCCAAACAGGAAGCGGAAGCTGCAGAAAGGATCGAAAAGGCTTCCGGAGATGAAAAGGAACAGCTGAAAAAAGAGGTTCCGGAAGAAGCAGATCAGAAAGAAACGACCTCCGCAGAGGACAAAAATCCTGCTAAGGAGATTCTTCCCGAGGATGCGACAGAGGTAACGCTCTATACTGCGCCAAGAGAAAAGACTGCCCGTCCTGCTCCTGTAATAAAAGTAGGTCAGCACGGCGGCCGCACCCCTGCCCATGAGACGCCAAAGGTTCCGGCGTCTGCACAAAGACCCGCGGCGCCGGCTATAAAAACTGCAGCAGATGTACCAAAGACTGCAGCAGCGGCGGCAACAGTCAAAGCCGCCTCGGATACAACAAAGACCGCAGCAGCGGCGGCAACGGTCAGGGCCGCCTCGGATACAACAAAGACCGCAGCAGCAGCAGCGGCAGTCAGGGCCGCCTCGGATACAACAAAGACCGCAGCAGCAGCGGCAGTCAGGGCTGCTTCGGATACAACAAAGACCGCAGCAGCGGCGGCAGCAGTCAGGGCTGCCTCGGATACAACAAAGACCGCAGCAGCAGCGGCAGCAGCAAAATCCGCAGCCGAAACACCGGAGAACAAGAGCCCGGAAGTCAAGAAACCGGCTCAGACAGCTGTAAAGCCGACAGTTCAGCAGGCAAGACCCGCAGCGCCGCATATCGTCTCCTCCCCGAAGCCCGCAGCTGCTGCAAAGAAAGATCTTTCGGAGGCTGCTTCGGAAAATGTGATATATCACGGAACGGAAGGCATCCCGTTCATCGTTATGGCAGGCAAGTTTTCACGCACGATAAAGGCCGAATATGAGGTCTGCCGCAAATATATGGGCACGACCGCTCCCCCGCCCGAGCCGCCGTCAGCGCCGAAAGCCCCGTCAGTCACCGGAAAACCGCCTGTACAGAAAAAGGCGGCAGTACATAAGAAAAAGCCTGCAGAGGAAGCAGCCGCCGCTGCAGCGGCATCAGCTGCCGTCACGACAGAGCCGGAGCCTCAGATGCCCCTGATGCCAGAGCACCCGGTGAAAGAAAAGAAACCGATAAAAATGCCAAAAAAGAAAAAACCGGTTTTTTCGGGTATCAGGCAGCTTTTTTCCTCAAATGATTCCTTCGACGAAAACCCCGATGAAGAGCCGGAGGCCCGCCCGGTCCTTGACGACTACAGAAACGTTGATGAGGCAGAGGAAATAAAAAGCGATATAAACGAAAACTTCAGCAAGGTCTTTTTCAGAACCATCGTTCTGACCGCTACAACGGCAGCGGCGCTGATAACTGCTCTTCTTGCCTATTTCATGCCCCAGCTTTTCGGCAGCATAATAAGGCATGGCTGGCTCGTATATGCTCTTATTAACCTTGCATTACTGGCAGTATCGGTATTCATTGACAGATATCCGATATACAGCGGTCTTATGTCTCTCACAAAGCTTCGCGGCGACAGCGACACCGCTTCTGCCGTCGCAGTAGTAGCGGTCACGATACAGACGATATTTGCACTTTTCCTGCCTGATGTATTCATTAACGGAACATATCACATATACGTTCCGCTCGTTATACTTTCGCTTCTGCTCGGAAGCATCGGCAAGCTGCTCATCGTAAAAAGAACAGCGGATAATTTCCGTTTTCTTATGAGGCATGACGCCGTATATGCCGGAAAGATATACACCGATATCGACAATGCAGAAAAGATGGTGCGCGACCTTCCCTCAAGAAAGCCGATAATTGCATATACAAAGCGCAGCGCATTTATGAGCAATTTCCTCAGGCTTTCATATGCCGCCGATCCGGTAGAGGAGCTTTCAAGGCTGATAGCGCCCTTCACGACCATCATTTCGCTTATCTGCGGTATCGCCTTCGGCGCGGTCACAAAGGATGTTGTCGGCGGCGTTTCGTCCTTTGCTCTGACATCAGTAATACTTATCCCCATGTGTTCGCTTCTTGCGATAAACATCCCCATGAAAAACCTGAGCGGTTCTGTTCTTTCAAAGGGCGCAATGCTTTCAGGCTATGAATCCGTAAAACAGTTTTCCGACACGAACACGATAATGCTCGACTATACCCAGCTTTATCCCAAGGGCAGCATTATCCTGAGCGGAATAAAGGCATTCAGCGAATCCAAGATTCAGGATGCCATACTCGCCGGAGCAGCAGTAACATTTGCCGTAAACGGCCCTATGACCTTTATCTTTGAAAATATGATACAGGACAGACAGAATATGCTGCCGAAGGTCGAAAGGGTAATATACGACGATAATATGGGGCTTTCCGGATGGATAGGCGGCCAGAGGGTACTCATAGGCAACCGAACCCTGCTTGAAAGGCACAACATAACTCCTCCTTCCGAAAAGCTTGAAGACAAATATCGCAGGATGGGAAATGAGATAACCTACATATCTCTCGGAGGAGAGCTTGTTGCAATGTTCATTCTCACCTACAAGGCAGACAGAAAAATAGCCGAAGCCCTCAGGGAGCTTGAGGACAACGGCGTAAGCTTTGTTGTAAGGACGATAGACCCCAACATAACAACAAAGCATATTGCTGAGAAATTCAGTCTTTATTCACGCTGCGTTACCGTGCTTAAAACCGGACTGGGCACCATCTGCAACGATGCGCTTTCCGGGAAGGAAAAGACCTCGCGTGCATACCTCGTTACAAACGGAAGGATCGAAGCCTTTGCCGCAGCTGTTTCGGGCTGCATAAAGATAAAGTCTACCGTGACAATTGCCAAGATAATACAGATGCTTTCTATATCCATAGGCTTTGTTCTCGTGAACGTCATTTCCTTCCTTTCAGGCTTTGCTAAGCTCGGCTGCTTTGAGCTTCTGCTGTACATCGGTTTCTGGTGCGTTGCACTGATAGCTGTTTCGGCAGTCGCACGAAAAATCTCTTAACACTGGAAAGGTTGATGTAAAATGAAGGTAGCTCCGTCTCTTCTGAGCTGCGATTTTTCAAAAATGGGTGAAGAAGTCAGGAGAATAACTGACGCAGGAGCAGACCTTATTCACCTTGATGTTATGGACGGTCATTTTGTCCCCAATCTTACGATAGGCCCCGGAATAGTAAAGGCTGTACGCCCGTTTTCCGAGCTTCCGTTCGACGTTCATCTGATGATATCTCATCCGCTGCAGTATATAGATGCTTTTGCCGACGCAGGTGCCGATATAATCACCTTTCACGTTGAAGCCGAAGACGATATTGATGAGACTATAGAAAAAATACGTTCAAGGGGCATTCTTCCGGGAATAGTACTAAAGCCTAAAACTCCTGCCGAGGCGGCTTTCCCCTATCTTGACAAGGTGTATATGGTCCTTGTTATGACCGTTGAGCCGGGCTTCGGCGGACAATCGTTCATGTATGATATGATGCCGAAGGCTGAAAAGCTCCGCCGTGAGATAGACAGCCGCAGACTTGATGTTCTGATAGAAGCCGACGGAGGAATATCAGCCTCTACCGTTGACGAATGTGCAAAAGCAGGCATAGATATCAGCGTTTCGGGAACGGGAGTTTTCAAAGCGCCGGATGCCGCTGAGGCAATCAGACAGCTTCAATCTGCAGGTCGCTGATCTCCGAAAATGAGTCCGCCTGCATCGCGGATGGCGCTGCCGATATATACAGGCACCGCATCGGGCTCCGGGAATCTGCCGGAAGGCATGGCGCAGCTTGAAAACAGCTTTAAAAGCGGAAGGAAGCTTCCGCTTTTTTTATTATCCTCAAAACAGAAATACCACATCCTGCCGTCATAAAATAATGACGATGGAGTTTCGGCTTCACCCGAAAGATACATCAATCCAAGAAAGCAGAATAGCCTGCGGCTGCTGTCAAAGCAGTAAAAACGGACCCTCGGGCAGATAATGAATCTGTATGTCCTTCTGCGCCTTCTGATATCTATTATTAGAATCATTATTCCGCCGAAGCCGTATGCGCTTATCGTCAGCTTTTTGCCGGAAAAGCTTATCCCGCTTTTCCCCTCGGCTTTTCTCAGTATTTCGTTCAGCAGCATCCTTCCGTGTCCGTCAGATGTGCCGCAGCTGTCATAAGCTGTGCGGAAACGCCCCATATCATTTTCAGACAGCATCACAATTATCCTGCTGTCGCTCAGTTTTTCTATTATCAATTCAGCTTCCTCCAGTGAGCACGGATGATAAGGCAGACCGCCTTATGATATGATAATAATATAGTATTCACACCGGGGCAATATGGGGAATGCAGGATGGCAGGAGTTTCCTTTTTTGGCGGCTTGACTGTTACGGATGAAGCTTTGTCGCCGGATCGACTCCGCCCGACCGCTGCTGAGCGGCGACAGGGCGGTTAAAAATTTGTTTTTTCAGAGGGGACTGTCGCAAAATAAGGATTCTGACGGCAATTCCTTGAAGCCAGCCAAGTGCGCCCGTAGGAAGTGCCCTTGGGGTGCGCCTGCCTTGCGGCGCACTTTTTATAGTGTTTTTTCAGGGGTGGCAGGCGCTTCGCGCCTGCCACCCCTGAAAAAACAAATTTTTAGCAGCCCGGTCGCGCCGAAGGCACGGTCGGGCGGATGGGGGCAGCGTTAATGCGACAGCCCCCTCTGAAAAAACTATCATTATATTGTGGCAGGTGCTATTGGCGGCTTACCGCCAATAGCACCTGTTTTAAAAGTGTTATGCTTTTACGGTTACTGCAACTGTTGCAGTCTTGCCGTTGTTGGTTGTTGCCGTGAT
>CADCPT010000038.1 GCA_902803385.1 uncultured Ruminococcus sp. | reverse complement strand
TACGACTGATCGCCCGACCGTTGCTGCGCAGCGACCGGGCTATTTTATGACTTGTTTTTTCAGAGGTGGTGCGAGCTTTGCTCGCGGTGCCTCTGAAAAAACACTATAATAAACGTGCGCCGCAGGGCAGGCGCACGTTGTACAGCGAAGGAACTGTGAATTATTTCGCAGCCCCTCAATTATTTGAATGTCATAGCTGTGCTTCACTAAGAAGCGCGAATGCCTTATCAAGATCAGACTTTGCAACAAGAATGGATATCTGTGCTTCACTTGTGGTTATAAGCCTGATATCTGCCTCTGCGGCAGCGACCCTGCCGAATACCTTTGCGGCAACGCCCGGGCAATGCTCCATACCTGCGTCATTTACGGATATCTTACAGTTTCCGCTGCTGACGATAGGCTTTACGGCGCTGTCTCCGAGCTTTGAGGTATAGCTTAGTATCTTTGCCAGATCATCATCAACTATGGTAAATGACAAGCTGGTCTTTGAGCTCTGTACCGGAGAAAGTGAGATCATATCGACATCAACATCCATATCGGCTATCTGTGCGAAAACACCGGTGATGAATGAGATGTCCGCCGGAATGTTGTGTAGCGTTACAAGAGTAATATTCTCGCTTACTGTTATAGAAGCTGCCACTCGGATCCCCCCTTATTTTTCTGCAAGCAGATCGGACATATTGTAAAGTCCGGCCAGCTTGCCCTTGATAAATACTGCCGCATTAAGCGCACCTACTGCAAAAACAGCCTTCGAGCGCGCACTGTGACTGATCGTAAGTACCTCGTCGGTGCCTGCAAAAATAACTTCATGCTCACCGACGATATTTCCTCCCCTTACGGAATGGATGCCGATCTCACGCTTTTCCCTCTTTTTTCGGTAAGCATGACGATCGTAAACATATTCACTGTCTTTTCGAACTGAAGAAACGGCATCAGCTATCATAAGAGCCGTACCGCTGGGGGCATCAAGCTTCTGATTATGATGCTGCTCTACGATCTCGACATCGAAATCATCGCCGAAGACCGAAGCCGCTTTTTTTGCAAGCTCAATGATAAGATTTATTCCCAGAGACATATTGCCCGAATAGAAAACCGGGATCTCCTTTGCCGCTTTGAATATCTTTGCCCTCTGCTCATCACTGTAGCCTGTAGTGCAGATAATGCAGGGCATCTTGTTTTTCAGCGCATAGTCAAGAAGATCATCGAGAACAGCAGGATTTGAAAAATCTATTATAACATCTGCTTCGACTTCAAGGTCAGAAAAGGATGAAGCATAGGCAAAGCTTTTATCAGCAGGCTCGAAAATATCAACACCGGCAGCAATATGGCAGTCTGAACGAGAGGCGGCGCAGGAAATAATGGTATTTCCCATTTTTCCGGAGCAGCCTGAAAGAATTATTTCCGTCATTTTGAACCTCCCGCTTTTTTATTCAACAAGACCGTACTTTTCCATAACAGTCCTGAGCTTTTCAAGACCGGCATCCGTCATCGGCGCAAGCGGCAGTCTGCAGGGACCGCAGTTGAAGCCCATAAGGTTCATTGCCGCCTTTATCGGAATCGGATTGACATCGGAGAAATATACATCCATCAGCTCTATATACTTCTTCTGCATTTCAAAGGCGCCCTTGATATCTCCGTCGAGAGCCTTTTTCATCATTTCATGGCATTCCTTTGGATTGGAATTTGCAAAAACCGAAATAACGCCGACGCCGCCCATTGCAGCTATCGGAACAGCCTGGCTGTCCTCGCCGCTGTAGATATCAAGATCATCGCCGCAAAGAGCCATTGTACGAACAAGCGCAGAGATATCACCGTTTGCTTCCTTTGTAGCACGGATATTCGGGTGCTTGCAAAGCTCGGCATAGGTCTCCGGACGGATGTTGACACCTGTTCTGCCGGGAACATTATAAAGTATTATCGGGATGTTTACCCTGTCTGCTATATAATTGTAGTGCAAAATAAGACCGCTCTGTGAGGTCTTGTTGTAATATGGCGTTACTGAAAGCAGAGCATCTGCGCCGAGCTGTTCTGCCTCTTTTGAGATCTCAGCCGCAAATATTGTATCGTTGCTGCCTGTTCCCGCAATAACGGGTACTCTGTGATCTACTCTTTTGACAGTATACTCTATTACCTCGCAGTGCTCCTTTGCATCCATAACTGCAGATTCACCGGTAGTGCCGCAGGCAATAATAGCGTCAGTGCCGTTGTTTATCTGAAAATCAATGATCCTGCCGTATTCATCATAGTTGACCGAACCGTCAGAATTCATTGGTGTTACAATTGCAACACCTGAACCGGTAAAAATATGATCGGCCATAAGTTCTCCTCCTTCATAAATAAAGTGAAATGATAAAAGTTAAAAGATGAAATACATGTATTCGCTTTCTTTTCACATTTCACATTTCACTTTTAACTATTAACTTTTAACTATAATAAACTCAGTCCATATATCCTTCTGCGCAAAGAAGCTCTGCAAGAAGAACCGCACCGCCTGCTGCGCCGCGAAGGGTGTTGTGGGACATACATACGAACTTGATGGTGTACTGAGTATCCTCTCTGAGTCTGCCAACGGAAACAGCCATACCGCCCTCAAGGTTTCTTTCGCTCTTTATCTGAGGTCTGTCGTTCTCTCTGAAATAATGGAGGAACTGCTTCGGTGCGCTCGGAAGCTGAAGCCCCTGCGGTCTGCCGCTGTAGCTTTCCCAATCGCTTATGATCTGCTCGATGCCGGGGTTGTTTTCAAGCTCTACGAATACTGCTGCAGTGTGACCGTCCGAAACGGGAACACGGATGCACTGAGCCGTGATAGACGGAGACTGAGCCTTTACGATCTGACCGTTTTCGATCGTACCCCCGATCTTGAGCGGCTCCTGCTCGCTTTTTTCTTCCTC
>CADCPT010000037.1 GCA_902803385.1 uncultured Ruminococcus sp. | reverse complement strand
ACCGGGCTGCCAAAAATTTGTTTTTTCAGGGGTGCCAGGCGCTTCGCGCCTGGCACCCCTGAAAAAACACTATAAAAAAGTGCGCCGAAAGGCGCGGTCGGGCGGACGGGAAAAAGCTAATGCGACAGTTCCCAGCGAAAAAACAAAACCATCCCTGCCGCGCAGGAGGCGCGGCAGGAATGTCGGCACAGTGTTATCCTTTTATAAGCTCGATTATCTTCTTTTCTGCCGCCGCAGCGTCAGCCTTGCCGCGGCTGTTTTTCATTACAAAGCCTACCATAGCCTTTGCCGCCTTTTCCTTGCCGGCAAGGTAATCGGAAACAGCCTTGGGGTTGGCCTCAACTGCCTGTCTGCAAAGCTCTTCAAGAGCATTGTCGTCAAGGCCGCCCATATCGCTTTCGCTGATAAGCTCGGAGGCTCTCTTGCCTGTTTCGAGCATCTTGTCAAGCGTTGATTTCGCGAGATTCATTCTGATCTTTCCGTCATCAAGCATTTTTATAAGCTCCCTAAGAGCCTCGGCAGAAACCGCTGTTCTGAATTCCTCTTTTTCAGCTTCGGTCTCGACCGTTCTGAATATCTGACCGATAATGAAGTTTGCCGCTGTTTTCGGGTTTTTAGTTCCCTCGCTTGCAGCTTCAAAATACTCCGCAACAGCACGGTATTTTGTCAGAAGAGCAGCGTCTGTCTCCGGCAGACCAAGCTCATCAACATAACGCTCACGCTTTTCGTCCGGAAGCTCAGGCAGACTTTCTCTTATCTCCTCGACCATCTTCCTCGGAACGTTTATCGTAACGAGGTCGGGATCACGGAAATATCGGTAATCGTTTGCGTCCTCCTTTCCTCTCATGCTCGAGGTGGTATTTGAAACATCATCATATCTGAGCGTCTCCTGGATGACCTTTTCTCCGCTTTCGATAAGATCCACCTGACGTGAATATTCATATTCCATAGCCTTTGCAATGAATGCTATGGAGTTCATATTCTTTATTTCTGTCCTTGTTCCGAGCTTTTCGCTGCCCTCGGGACGAACGGAAATATTGACGTCACAGCGCATTGAGCCCTCCTGCATACGACAGTCGGAAACACCGATATAGCGCATTATGAGCTGCAGCTTTTCTACATATTCCTTGGCTTCGTCTACAGAACGGAAATCAGGTTCGGTAACTATCTCGATAAGGGGAACGCCGCCGCGGTTGTAATCGACAAGGGTATCTCCCCTGCGGTGAACCAGCTTTCCGGCATCCTCTTCTATATGTATCCTGAGTATGCGTATTTTTCTGCCGTTGGAAAGCTGGATATAACCGTGCTCGCAAAGCGGCTTGTCATACTGTGATATCTGATATGCCTTCGGCAGATCGGGATAGCAGTAATTCTTTCTGTCCATCTTGGATATCTCTGCTATCTGACAGTTAGTTGCAAGGCCTGCGCGAATAGCATATTCCACTACCCTTTTGTTTAGCTTGGGAAGAGTTCCCGGCAAGCCTATGCATATAGGACAGCAGTGTGTATTCGGTTCTCCTCCGAATTTAGTGGTACAAGAGCAGAATATTTTGGTATTGGTCGTCAGCTCAACATGTGTTTCAAAGCCGGCTACAAGTTCGTATTTCATATTCCTCTCCCTCCTTAATTCCGCACGCCGATATCGGCTGCTCTGAATTTTCCGGCAGCCTGTTCATACTGCCATGCTGCATTGAGGATCTTTGCTTCCTCAAAGCTGTTTCCGATAAGCTGCATACCTATTGGCAGACCCTTTGCGTCAAAGCCGCACGGAACGGATATTCCGGGCAGACCGCAGATATTTACGGGAACGGTGCAGATATCTGTAAGATATGTTTCAACGGGATCGCTTACGGCATGACCGTTTTCAAATGCGGTCATAGGAACAGTAGGCGCAAGTATCACATCACATTTCCTGTATGCGTCGCGGAAATCCTGCACTATCCTTCCTCTGAGATTCTGAGCCTTTTTGTAATATGCATCATAGTAGCCCGAGGAAAGAACATATGTTCCGAGAAGTATCCTTCTCTTTACCTCTTCGCCGAAGCCCGAGCTTCTTGTTTTCTTGACCATATCGTTTACGTCAAGGTAGTTTTCAGCCTTGTAGCCGTAGCGTATGCCGTCGTATCTTCCGAGGTTGGAGGAAGCCTCAGCGCATGCAATGATATAGTATACAGGCAAAGCATATTTAAGTGAGGGAAGGTCAAATTCAACTATATCGGCACCGAGTGAGCGGTAAACTTCTATTGCTTCCTCTACGGCCGAACGGACATCATCTCTTATGCCCTCCATGTATTCCTTTGCAATGCCTATCTTCATGCCCTTGATGTCATTTTTAAGACTTTCGCATACCGGCGCACCCTGTCTGCCGCTGCAGGTAGAGTCCATAGTATCATGTCCGGAAACAGCATCAAAAACAATAGCCGCATCCTCAACACTTGTGGTGATAGGACCTATCTGGTCGAGAGAGGACGCATATGCGATAAGGCCGTATCTTGAAACAGCGCCGTATGTCGGCTTCATTCCGACGATGCCGCAGAAGGAGGCAGGCTGACGGATAGATCCGCCGGTATCTGAGCCGAGACCGTAAACAGCTATATTTCCGCCGACGGCAGAGGCAACGCCGCCTGAGCTTCCTCCGGCAACGTGAGCAGTATTATGCGGATTCTTTGCGCCGCCGAAATATGAGTTTTCGCAGGACGAACCCATTGCGAACTCATCCATATTGGTCTTGCCGAGAAGGACAGCATTCTGAGCCTTGAGAACGTCCCACACGTATGCATTGTAGATAGGAACATAGTCCTCAAGTATTTTTGAGCAGCAGGTCGTCCTGATGCCCTCTGTGGAGATATTGTCCTTCAGGGTCATCGGAATGCCCTCAAGCAGACCTATCTCCTTTCCGGCAGCGATCTTTTCATCAACAGCCCCTGCGGTTTCCATAGCCTGTTCGGCGGTCACCGTAACATAGGCATTCAGCTCACCGTTTTCCGTTTCTATCGCCTTTATATATTTTTCCGTCAGCTCCGTACAGCTCAGCTCTTTTTCGACAAGAGCCTTGTGCAAAGCCGCGATCTTACTTTCTGACATTTATTTCACCTCGTCAACAGATTAAATGCGTAAATGAAATACATTTTGCCTTGGCTCTGCCAAAGCAAACCGCAATTACTCATTACCCATTGCTCATTATTTCATGATATTCTTTACCATGAAGCAGCCGTCATCGCTGTCCTTGGCGTTCTGCAGTATTTTCTCGCGTGGCAGAGAAGGCACGACAACATCATCTCTCAGAACATTTGAAAGACCGTTTATATTATCAAAGTCCATACCCTCGTCCGATGCGTTATTGATAGTATCTGCAAAGGATATTATTTCCGCCATATCCTCAGTAAGCTTGTCTATCTCATCCTCGGCAACATAAAGCTTGGAAAGTATTGCGATCTTCATGATTTCTTCCTTTGTTACCACGATCATTCCTCCTTTTTTGTATCACCCTGTTCAATATACGGAACAGACTGTGTGTTTTCGGGCGTAGTATCTACTCCCTGGGTGTATATATATTTAGGTTTTTTCTTCAATTCCTTAAAAACTAACAGCCAGACTCCAACTATCACAGCAACAACAACGACAAACACTATGACAATAGCACTGAGAATGAACAAGAAAAACATCATGGCTGATAAGCTTGACATTATCATCTCTCCTTTTCATCAGCTTCGGGGAGCACCCTCAGGCGCTCCCCGAAAGCTTACATCATTACTGCTCTTCTTCGTCGTTTTCGAGCTCTTCGGGCTGTATCTTACCCTTGAGTCCGTCTTCGCCCTTCTTTACGATCGCTTCAAGCGACGGGTCTGACTGATACTGGTCAGCGGTCGAATTGAAAGCGTCATCGGAACCCTTTTTGATGATGCTTTCAAGACCGTCATCAGTCTGGAAATCCTCTGCCTTACGGGTAAAGGCGTCATCGGAGCCCTTCTTTACTATCTGTTCGAGAGCAACGTCCGTATGGTAATCATCTGCCTTGCTGTTGAAGGAATCATCTGTGCCCTTCTTTACCAGCTGCTCAAGAGCGTCATCGGTCTGATAGTCTTCAGCCTTGCTGTTGAATGAGTCATCCGTGCCCTTCTTTACTATCTTTTCAAGATCGGCATCCGAATGGAAATCCTCCGCTTTTTTATTGAAGGAATCATCCGAGCCTCTCTTGATAAGGTCTTCAAGAGCGCCATGCTCTATGAGCGGTATATCTACATATTCCGGATCCTTTGCCGGCTCTGGAGCCTTCTGCTTGGGCTCGGGCTGAGGCTGAGGCTTCGGTCGGGGAGCTTCCGGCTTTGGCGGAGGCGGAGGAGTTGCCGGCTTTGTTTCAACGGTATCCTTTTCGGCCTTTGCCTTAATAACAGCTCTGATGATAAAGATAAGAATTATAAGAAGAACGACCGAAACAACGGCTATTATGACATAGGTGATAATAGTCAGTATCATCCCGTATGATTCCTCTGATATTTCCGGCTCTTCCGTCTGACTCACAAGCGCCGGATCTGAAACTCCGTCGCCAACGGTGATAACTACACTATCGCTGCGCTTTTCAAATCTGTCATTCTTTGCGATGGTATATATAGTGTATTCACCGGGATTATTGATCTGCATTACTCCGGTATAAACGCCCCTTTTACCTTTCTCAAGCGTCATTATTGCAGCCTCGGGCGCATTCTTTTCCTTGACATACGCCTTCATCGACAGAGTTGCAAGTAGGTCATAATCAGTTATAACATCACGTCCGTCGTTGAGCGTTGCAGATACGGCCAACTTTTCGCCGGGTTTTATATTGCCGCTGACGGACTGTTTAACGACTACAGAATAAAAATCAAGCTGAGTGATCTTACAATTATCCTTGGTGGCATTATCAAGGTGCATATTCCAGTCGCCAGCCTTGGGATACATAAGCTTAACAAGGGTGTATGAACCGGCAGAGGTGACCTTGACGCTCTCGTCATCAAGAGGCAAATTACTGCCGTCCGGCATTGTAAGAACTGGATTCAGCTGCTGCAGAGTGAATTTGCTCTCAATGATGATATTGAGATAGAAAACACTGTTATTGTTGACCTTAAATGAAACATTACCGTCTACTATCTCCAGCTTTGTTCCCTTTATGTTATAGATATCGGCAAATATATCGCTCAGGATAGAAGTAAGCTCATCGGAATTTTTCGCTTCAAAGGCTTTGCCGTTTGTTGATTCTGCGATCTTGCTGCATTCGTTTTTATCGAGAGTTCCGTTGTAATTGAGTCCGATGGAATATACCGGTATCTCATCCGCTGCCAATGCCTTGAGAGTTTCGTCCATTTCCTTTCTGGACTCTTCCACAGTTCTCGGACCTGACGGAAGATCAGTATTACCGTCACTCAGGAGGATAACGGCTCTTTTTCTGCCCTCTTCTTTTTCTCGCTTTTCAAAAATATCCTTTGCCTTTGTAATACCGAGAGCAATGTCGGTATCGCCCTCCGGGTTATTGCCGAGAGTGGATATTTTCTTCTTCATGCTGTCGATACTGTTCTTGTTTTCAAAGCTTACTACATCGCTTGAATCAACTATCTTGTGGTTATAGACAACATATCCGGCGCCGCATGAATCGTCAACAAGGTCAACAAAGAGATTGAAAGCATCCGGTGCGATATGATTCGGGTCAGCTGACGCCATAGAGCTGCTGTGGTCAAGAACAAATACAACATCAAGATTCATATTCCCGTTTTCAAACAGATCCTCATCTTCTGCAAAAACAGCAACAGAAAAACAGCTGCCCGCAACAACAAAAACCATAAGCATAAGGGACAGGACTTTCTTAACGGCAGACTTCATTTTTTACACTCCTTTACGATATACTGCAAATATGCCGAACACCGGAAGCTGTTTTGGGCGGCTCCCGGCGGTCAGTTTTTATCTTATTTTTATATGCACTTCACGAAGCTGCTGCTCTGTAACCTCTGTGGGCGAGCCTAAAAGCAGATCCTGTGCATTGCTGTTCATCGGGAATGCAATGACCTCGCGGATGTTTTCTTCTTCAGCAAGAAGCATGAGCATCCTGTCGAGTCCAGGCGCCATACCTGCATGAGGCGGTGCGCCGTATTTGAATGCATTGTACAGGGACTTGAATTTGTTTTTGAGAGTTTCTTCGTCATATCCTGCGATCTCAAATGCCTTTATCATAATGTCAAGATCGTGGTTTCTTACGGCACCGGATGAAAGCTCTACGCCGTCGCAGACGATATCATACTGATATGCAAGTATTTCGGTGGGATCCTTTTCAAGCAGAGCCTTCATACCGCCCTGCGGCATCGAGAAGGGATTGTGGGTGAAAATTATCTCTCCGGTCGTTTCGTCACGCTCATACATCGGGAAGTCGGTGATAAAGCAAAGCTCAAAGCGGCTCTTGTCGATAAGTCCGAGCCTTTCTGCGACCTCTGTGCGTATCTGACCGGCAAGCCTCGGCGCAGTATCGGCACTGTCTGCTATAAAGTAGATAACATCGCCCGGTCTGGAGCCGTTTATTTCAATAAGCTTTTCGCGGTCGCCTTCCTTCAGGAATTTGTCGATAGGACCGTCAAAGGTCATATCCTCACGTACCTTTACATAGCCGAGACCCTTCATTCCTATGGAAAGAGCAAACTCTTCCATATTCTTGAACCATTTCTTAGACTGTGCAGAAGCGCCTGGTACATTAATAGAACGGACAGTTTTGCTTCTGAACGGAGCAAAATCCGTTTCCTCGAACATCGGGCTTATATCCTTGATAAGCAGAGGATTGCGCAGATCGGGCTTATCTGTACCGTAGGTCAGCATTGCCTCTGCAAAGGGTATCCTTCTGAACGGAGGCTTGGAAACCTCCTTGTCTGAAAACTCTGTGAAAGCGGCATAAAGCACTTCCTCGGCAACGGCGAAAACATCCTCCTGCTCGGCAAAAGCCATCTCAAAGTCAAGCTGATAGAATTCACCGGGGCTGCGGTCTGCTCTTGCGTCTTCATCGCGGAAGCAGGGCGCTATCTGGAAATACTTATCAAAGCCCGATACCATAAGCAGCTGCTTGAATATCTGGGGAGCCTGCGGAAGAGCATAGAACATGCCCTTGTGCTTGCGGCTGGGGATAAGATAGTCTCTTGCGCCCTCAGGTGAAGAGCATGAAAGTATCGGAGTCTGTATTTCAAGAAAGCCCATTTCGTTCATCTTGTTTCTGAGGAAAGAAAGGAGCTTTGCACGCATAACGATGTTATTGTGCACCTTCCTGTTTCTGAGATCGAGGAAGCGGTATTTCAGGCGGACATCCTCCTTTACTTCCGTAGAGGTCTGTATCTCAAAGGGAAGCGCCTGGGGCGCCTTGCCGAGAACTGTGATATCCTCGCTGTGTATCTCAACAGTACCCGTAGCGATCTTGGGATTGACCGTATCCTCATCACGCTTTGTGACATTGCCGGAAACGGTAACGGTACATTCCTTGTTTATGTTTTCAAGAAGCTTTTCGTTGTGTACTACGACCTGAACAACGCCGTAATGATCCCTTACATCAAGGAACATAACGCCGCCGTGGTCACGTATATTCTCTACCCAGCCTGCAACACGGACATTTGCTCCGATATCACTTTCTCTGAGCTCACCGCAGTATTTGGTGCGGTAGACGTTTTCTCTTAACATTCTATCTTTTCCTTTCGCCAAAAATAACACGGCTCCGGCTGACAAATTACCGCCGAAGCCGCAACTTTATTGATGTGTCTTATCAGGAATATTATTCCTCTTCAAAAACCTTCAGCAGCTTCTGAAAATCCTCGGCAGCCATTTCGTCCGTGGAATTATGATACAGAAGCAAAGCATACTCATCATCGGGAGTATAAAGATTCTCCGGAATGGTGAAGTTGACTGTAGCAAGGTATTCGTCCCAATGCTCAAGCTTCCAGGTATCTCTGTCTGAGCCGCGGTCTATCATTCTCTGATGGCAGACCTCCGGGTCTGTTACGATCCAGATGACAGAAAGCTTTGCGCCGTAGCCTGCAAGCTTTTCTCTCAGCTCTGCTATGTATTTATCATCACGTATCTCCTGAGTGAACGGAGCGTTTACCATAACGATATCCTCGTATTTGATAGCCTCGAAAGCAAGATCCATTATTACATCGTATTCATAATCACGGATCTCCTTCTCAAAGAACTCCGAGCTCCTGTTATAAGGCTCGCCGGCGACCTTGAACACCTGCTTTGAAAGAGGGATCAGAGTGTCCTTGTCGAGATAGACTATATGCTTGATCTCGGTAGCAAGCTTCTTGGAAAGCTTCGTCTTTCCGCAGGCCGGAGGCGAAGTAACAAATATCAGTCTTTTTTCTTTCATTGGTCAAAACTCCCTTTT
>CADCPT010000036.1 GCA_902803385.1 uncultured Ruminococcus sp. | reverse complement strand
GTAGCAAGAGATGTTATAAACGAGATCGGTTACGACCGCCCGGAGTGCTGCTTCAACGGAAATACATGCGCTGTTATTACTTCTATAGACTCTCAGTCGCCTGATATTGCAGTGGGAGTAAATTCATCCTCGGAATTCCGCGAGGGAGAGGAAGAGGATCTTAACCGTACCGGTGCCGGAGACCAGGGTATCATGTTCGGCTTTGCATGCAATGAAACACCGGAGCTTATGCCTCTGCCGATCTCATTGGCGCATAAGCTTGCAAAGAAGCTTGCAGAGGTCCGTAAGAACAATACGCTTTCATACCTCAGACCCGACGGAAAAACTCAGGTAACTGTAGAATATGATAACGGCGTTCCGGTAAGAATAGATACAGTACTTATTTCTACACAGCATGCAGAGGATGTTTCTGTAGATACGATACGTGAAGATCTGATAAAGTATGTAATCGATCCTGTTATGCCTAAGGAGCTTATGAAGGGCGATACAAGGATACTTGTCAATCCTACGGGACGTTTTGTTTCCGGCGGTCCTGCAGCAGATACGGGTCTTACCGGCAGAAAGATAATCGTAGATACCTACGGCGGATATTCCCGTCATGGCGGCGGAGCATTCTCCGGAAAGGATCCTACAAAGGTGGACAGAAGCGCCGCTTATGCAGCAAGATATGCCGCAAAGAATATCGTCGCTGCCGGACTTGCCGATAAGTGTGAGATACAGCTTTCATACGCTATCGGTGTTGCGAGACCTGTTTCGATAATGGTGGATACCTTCGGAACGGGAAAGGTAAGCGATGAAGAACTCAGCAAGGCAGTGTATAAGGTATTTGACCTTCGTCCTGCTGCAATTATACGCGACCTCGGTCTTAAAAAGCCTATCTATCGCAGGCTCGCCGCATACGGTCATCTCGGACGTGAGGATCTCGGCGTGGCCTGGGAAAAAACAGACAAGACAGAGGAGCTTAAAAAGGCAGTAGGCAAGGCATGATTTGTATTACAGGGAGTGTTGATCATGAAGGTAGCAGTGACCTATGAAAACGGAAGAGTATTCCAGCATTTCGGACATACGCAGCAGTTCAAGCTTTATGAAATAGAGGACGGCAGGATAGTCTCCTCTTGGATAGTTGATACAAACGGCAGCGGCCATGGCGCGCTTGCAGGCTTTCTTGCCTCTCTTGATGCTGATGTGCTCATTTGCGGAGGCATCGGCGGAGGTGCTCAGGCAGCGCTTGCAAATGCCGGTATAACCCTTTTCGGCGGAGTGCAGGGGAGTGCGGATGAGGCTGCAAAAGCCTATGCAGAGGGCAGACTGGTTTTTGATCCCGATGCAAAATGTGATCACCATGAGCATCATGGAGAGGGACATAACTGCGGAGATCACGGCTGCGGAGAGCATAAATGAGGATCGTTACATTAGTCGAAAATACAAGCATTGATCCTATGTTTACTGCGGAGCATGGCCTGTGCATATATGCAGAGACGAAAAAGCACCGATTGCTTATGGACACTGGTCAGACGGATGCATTGATAAAGAATGCTGCTTTGCTTGATATTGATCTCAGTCGTGTCGATACCGTAATACTCAGTCACGGTCACTACGACCATTCCGGAGGAATGATCCCTTTTTGCAGAGTAAACGGCAATGCCCGGATAATAATGCAGAAAAGCGCCGCACTTCCGCATTACAACGGTGAAAGATATATCGGGATCGACCGTGATATCCTGTCGCTCGGACAGCTTGAAGAAATAGAGGGAGATCTTCGTATAGATGATGAGCTTTTTGTCTTCAGCGGCATTACGGGCAGGAGATGTTATCCCCGGGGCAATCTCAAGCTTTCTGTGATCAAGGATGAAAAGAGAATTACGGATGATTTTTCCCATGAGCAGTGTCTTGTTATAACACAGGGGGACAAGCGCTGGCTGATATCCGGGTGCGCGCATAACGGTATTCTCAATATCCTCGACAGATACTACGGCATCTTCGGACGGATGCCTGATTATGTGATAAGCGGATTCCATATGATGAAAAGGGAAGGAGCATACAGCGAGGAGGAAAAAGCTGTGATCGTTGAAACGGCTCTTGAGCTTTCAAAAATGGATACCGTTTTTTACAGCGGTCATTGTACGGGTATACCTGCCTTCGATATTATGAAGGAGATAATGGGGGATAAGCTTAATGCGCTTCACAGCGGAGAAATAATACAATAATTGACTTATGCTCGTGCGCCCGACCGCGCCTTTCGGCGCGACCGGGCTATTTATATCTAAATGCTTGTTTTTTCAGAGGTGCCGCGAGCGAAGCTTGCGGCACCTCTGAAAAAACCACTATAAAAGCCGCATAAGTTCCGGAACAGTTCGCTGATGAGCTTTTGTATTTACATTTTTCATTATATAATTGTTATGCCCGGAGTAAGAATATAACAGCATTATTCACAAAAATCCGGCTTTAGTGCTGCAAAGAGAAAAAAAGTATTGCATTAGATTCTGAATTATAGTACAATAATAATGTGTGAGTATTATCATGTCTTATTGTGTCTTATCCGGAGGTGAGCAGGATGACAGTTGATTTCAGTAATTTGCCTGATTCTATGGAATCCTATGAGCTGGAAGAGTATTTCAGGGAGTTTATAGCTCAGTACTGCGGCATACCTGCAACCAAGGACACACTTAAGCAGCTTTATGAGCTTGCTTATCGTCAGTGGGATACATACGAGTCTCTTGATGAGGATATTGCACAGGAGATTGAAGAATATCTTATCAAGGCGGTCAATTTTTCATCTTACGGAACAATGGACACGATCCTGAGTATAGTAGAGAATCTTTCCTTAAAGGATGCTTTCACTTACATAACCGATAACAAGGACAGATGTGTTGACCTGACGGTTCGTCGGCTTATTGAAGAGGCAGAAGAGGAATATGCCGATTCTATAGGCGACCCGTTTGAACTTGATTAATTTTTAAAAAAATGCTTGACAAACGGAGCTTCATACTGTATAATAACTATTGTCCTCAGGAGAGGAAAACTTAATATTGCGGAATTGTGTAACGGTAGCACGACAGACTCTGACTCTGTTTGTTGGGGTTCGAATCCCTATTCCGCAGCCATTTAAGCCTTGACTAAGTTCAAGGCTTAATTTAAGACGAGGTGTAGCTCAGTTTGGTGGAGCGCTACGTTCGGGACGTAGAGGCCGCAGGTTCAAATCCTGTC
>CADCPT010000035.1 GCA_902803385.1 uncultured Ruminococcus sp. | reverse complement strand
CAAACCTTGGGAGTCGCTTTTGAGTTCGTCGGCAACTACGCCTCGGTGGACTTTCACCACAGAGCATTGATATGCCCGTCATACTAAACAGCCCGGTCGCGCCGAAAGCGCGGTCGGGCTGCTAAAAATTTGCGTCAGCCGAGAATGCTCAGTATAACTGAGTTCGATAAAAGAAAACCCTTTTCGGTCAGCCTGATACCTCCGTCACGGACATCGGCAAGCCCTGCCTGCTGCAGCTTTTTTGCGGCTGCTGTGTATTTTTCGGGAATGTCCGTACCAAAGCGCAGGAAAAACCGTTCTTTCGTTATACCCTCATCAAGTCGTAGCCCAAGCATAATGAATTCTTCGATATCGCCGCCCGGGCCGTCTTCAACGGTCTTGTTTTCAAGAAAAGCCTTCATGCTCCGCGGATAATAGAATCTCCTGCCGTCAATAAAGGAGTGCGCCGAAGGACCGATGCCGATATATTCCTCATCACGCCAGTATTTCAGATTGTGAAGCCCTCGTCTGCCATTCCGGCAGAAATTCGATATCTCATAATGCCGGTAGCCGTATTCCTTCATAAGCGAGCAGAAGTATTCATACATTTCGGCAGCCTCGTCGTCATCCGGCAGAGCAAGGCTGTCCCTTTTTTTATAGAATACCGTTCCCGGCTCTGTTTTGAGGATATAAGCCGATATGTGCTCCGCATTGTTTTCGGCGCAGAACTGCACGCTGCGGCGCAGCGACTCCCCCGTCTGCCCCGGAAGAGCTATCATAAGGTCGAGCGAAATGTTTTCAAAGCCGGCCTTTCTTGCGCTAACGATACATTTTTTTGCCTCATACGCACCGTGCGTTCTGCCGAGCAGCTTCAATTCATCCTCATTTGCGGACTGAAGACCTATTGATATACGGTCTGCTCCGGCGCGGCGCAGAGCTGCAAAATCAAAATCCTCGCGTGAAGGGTTGACCTCAACAGTGACCTCGCGGAAGCTTCCTCCAAAAGCTGCTTCCGAAGCTTTTATGAGCTTTCCGAGCCTTTCGGCGCCAAGCAGGCTCGGCGTTCCTCCGCCGAAATACAGGGTATCGGCAGTCCGGTCCAGCGTTTTTCCGCAGTATGCTATCATTTCACCGGCGGCCGATGTATATTCATCGTACTTCTTTTCGTTTCCGGGTGAGGAATAGAAATCACAGTAGGGGCATTTCTTTTCGCAGAAGGGAACGTGAACATATACCCCTATCGGAGTATTATTATTGCTGTTCATATCAATTATCCCGCCTTGCTGCACATGAGATTTCAGACATCTGAATTCTTGCGGAGTATATACATTGCCTCAACGAACATAGATGCAAGGCAGGCAATAAAAAGCCCGATGTCTATATATACCAGCGTGTCGAAAGCCTCTTCCAGTTTAAGATATGTGAGATCCTCGCCCCAGACAAGAAAGCTCACATAGGTATTGAGACTGTCCGCCGAGGAATAGCTTACGATCGCACTGTCCAGAATATAGCTCGAAAACACAAAGAACATAAGAATGATTATTAGCGAGCTTGCAACTATGGGGAATCGTGGTTTATTAAGTACCGTTACTGCGACCGCAGAAAGAAACAGTGCCGCAGCAGCAAAAAGAATAATAGGATTAATCATGACCATCACATTCCGTTGTTTTTCAGTAGTGCCGCTGTTTTAAGAACAGCGACCTGTGTTTTTGCATCCGGTATCTGATTGTTCAGCACCATCTTGACTGCTTCATCAAGAGGTATGCGTTCAACATTCAGAAATTCGTCATCATCAAGCTGCTGGCGCTCCCAATGGTCTATCCTGCAGAAATAAAGGTGTATTATCTCTCCGGTATAGCCGGGGCTTGGATAAAGCTGACCGAGGGTAGCATATTCACGGCCTATCGCTCCCGTTTCCTCCAGAAGCTCACGCTTTCCGTTTTCGAGGGGGGGCTGACCCTTTTCAAGCTTTCCTGCCGGAAGCTCCAAAACTATCTCCTTGTAGGGATAGCGGAACTGCCGCACAAAAAGCAGTTCCCTGTTTTCCGTAAGAGCGGCAACGCATACTCCGCCGGGATGCTCAACGACCTCGCGCAAAGCTCTTTCGCCGTTTTCAAGCTCTACCTCGTCAAGCTTCACATGAAGCACCTTTCCTTCAAAAATGCTTTTTGATGTTATGGTCTTTTCAGTCAGTTTCATTTTTATTCCTCCGTCATATCAGTGCCTTTATATATTTGTATACCGGTTTTTTATACCATGGCAGCTTTGAATATATCTCCCTGCAAAGCTCCATTCTTACAGAGCGCACAAAGCCGTTCTGCTCTTCATCTGCCGGAACAGCGGAAAAGCTGTCCTGCTCCATAATGCCTATAAGTCTTTCTGCCTGCTCTTCGCTGATACAGTCTGCACTGCTGCTGAGCTTTTGTGCAAAGCCGCGCTCCGAGCCGTTCATCCCGCCGAGCTTTCCGGAAAAATGCAGCGCCCTTATCATTCCGTCAAAGGAACGTCGGCAGAGAGCAGTAGAGTCCCTTTTTACAATTATCAGATGCCTGATGAATACTACGATAACGAAAACCGCAGCCGCAATAAACGGCAGCAGCACTATTCCGGCGGCAAAGCCCCTGCCGGTCGCAAAGAATGCTGCCGCTCCTCCGTTTCCGCCGTCAGCATCGGCGGAAATTGTTTTATCTCTGAACGTCCAGCCGTATTCTTGCATTATACGGTTCATCTCAGCCTCATCATAGCCGGGATATAACGCATGCATATGGTTCTGATCGTCCGGAGTGACCTCAACGGGCACCCAGCCGTAATCCTTGAGGAATATCTCGACCCATGCATGTGCGCTGTAATCGGTGACCTCTGTCCTGTATTTATAATATGTATTATCATTAGGCTCAAAAGCATCCGGATCTACAACATAGCCTGCAACATAGCGGCAGGGAATGCCGAACATACGATACATATTAGCCGCCGCAGACGCATAATGCACACAGAAGCCCTTGTGGTTGTCAAAAAGGAAGTATTCAACGGTATCCTTGTTCCACGGAACAGAGCCGGGCGTTGTGGAGTATTCGGCATTGTTCTGCAGTGTATAGAGTATGAAGGTCGTAACGTCATTTACATTGTAGCCTTCGCCGAGATCCGTCTTCTCACAAAGCTCCGTAAGCCTCGGAAGCCTGTCTGCCGGGTAATCGGTCAGCATTTCTCCTATGCTTTTGATGTATCTTTCCATCCCGGCTTCGTATATCGGAAGCTCCTTCCATTTTGAAGACATATCAGCCGCCTCAGGCTTCACATAGTAGTTCATATATTCTACCGGTGAAGTGTTTGTGATGCTTTCCTCTATTTCACCGTATGGTCTTCCGTAGAAATAGGGCATCAGCAGGCTCCGACCCATATCCATATGGTGAGTGATCCGCAGATAGTTTCCCTGTGAAACGTCATCTATCTGCGACTGCACTATGCTTCCGGGAACATCCGCCGTCTTTTCATTTGCCGCGACCATCGGGTAATTCATCACCTCATATATCCACGGATCCTTTTCAGCATCAATGCTGATATAAAACGAGCCGTCCCCATAATACTCTCTGGTGCCGAAATCATCCCTGAGTGTGACATTGTATGCAGTCGATCTGTTTTTTCCGTATTCTTCATCATAAGCGGCGCTGTCAAGATAGTACGGCATGCCTACATAAACAGAAGCAGAGTAATCGCTCAGGACATCCTCATAACCATTTTCAATATAATCCGCATATCGTCTCTCAAGTTCCAGATTTTTCTGATATACCGCCTGGGTGTCGTAGACATCCGCATGAAAGCTTGCAGTTCCGTTGTCATTCACCTCCGATGGATAAATAGTGACGCTGAAAACATAACCTCCGGTCTCATAATCGGTTATATATATCCATCCGTATTTTGAATAAGTAACCTTGCAGAGCATTTCATCCGGTATGCCGTCAAAGCACCTTTCGAGCAGATCAAATATCTTTTCGCTGTACTTTTTCTTCATTTCCCAACGGGTGATGTAGCCGGAATAATCTCCGAGATACACCTTATACAGCGTGTATTCGCCTATATTTCCGAACATCTGGTAATAATCGCTGGTCCCGACTATTGCTCCGTCGTAAATAACTCCGTCGTTTTCACTGTATACATCCCCGTAATCTGCGTAATAAGGATCGTTCCGGTATTCATCGTAGTATTCATCATCATAGTTCTCGTATTCATCATAATCCTCTCTTGCTTCGGAGCGGATCAGGATCATTGTCTGAGCATCGTTTTTTTCCGGATCCAATCCCTCTTCCCTGAGGTATTGGAAATATCCGAGGGCATCCTGCCAGGTCTCGCTGGTCTGCCAGAATTGCTTGTCGTAATACCCTCCGGTAAAGCCGCGGAAATACAGCCGGCTATCAGGCAGCTCCTTCACCGTCAGGGAAAAAGCCGGAGCGCCTGTCTGCTGAAGATTGCCTCTTGCGACATTTCCGTTTATTCCGCTGGTGCCGTAATTGCCCGTAAGATAATCGGCAGCGTCCTTGATAACGGAATCCGCCTGATATACGGCATTGAAAAGCTGATCTTCAAACACAGCCTGAACAATGTAACCGGGAATATATGAAAGTATGAACAGTATTACTATCACCGTTACGCTTGCAGAAACGGCGCGGTGACGGTTTTTGTTTTCAAAATGCTTTTTGGGTGAACCGCCGGTCATATTTATAACGAAAAAGCCGAACTGGAAAACTACGATAAGAACTATCGAAACAGGGCCTGTCTTCAGCTCTGCAAGCGGACCTAAAACAACGAGCGCCGCCGTCAGAAGAAACAGTATGCCATGGCGCCGCAGTACGAATTCCAGAGAAAAGAGTATGAAAACAACTGTGATCAGAAAAAGCAGAAGGATACCAAAGCTAAGGCTGTCAAAGCTTCCGTATTTAATGAATGAACGGAACATTCTTGAAAGAGAGGTTATCTGCCATGCACAAAGCAGAACGCATACAAAGCATACCCCGGCAATCACAGGGAGAAACAGCTTCTGACGGTAAAAATACACATACCATAGCGCCGAGGTGATAACAGCAGTTGTGACCGCCGAAACCGCAAAGAATTCAAACGGCATAACTCCGGATTCAACGAACGCATACAGTGAGCCGATGATACCGAGAATATAAACGGCAAGCATAAGCGGCGAGCCGTCCATCTTCTTTCTCTGCTTTTCTGCCTCCAGCTTTTCAACACGGGAAAGCCTGTTTTTTGAAGTTGAGATCTTTATTGTTTTTGAACCGAACAAACGCTCACCTCCCGATAGAAAACACCTTTCCGTCTATTTCAGAGTCTATCTTCTTTTCATCGAAGCGGTGGATAAGCTCACCGTTCATTATCCATTCAAGAGATGTATTTATCACCATTCCCTTGTCTGTATCACGGAACACAGAATTGAATTCCGATGCGGAGCATTCCTTCGAGGCGCGGAAGAATGCCGCGAAAAGATCCGGCACCATTTCCGGTGAATTTATCTCCATTTCGCCCGGAGCATCTCCGTTTTTGTCCATCCAGTGAACACGCAGGGTAAGCCCGAGGCGTGTACATCCGATGATAACGGCGCTCATAAGCTCACAGAATGCGTCCGTTCTTGCCATAGCAAGCCTGCCCTCCGACGAGGTATCGAGCCAGAGGTCGATCTTTCTGTCATTATCGCGGAAATAATCCTTGACCCACATTTTGCCTGTTCTTGCGCTCAGGTTGCGGTGAAGGTGACGGATAAGGTCGCCGTCTCTGTATTCCCTTATCTGTCTTATCTCGCTGAAATCATCTCCGCGTCCGTCAGACACAGTTTCTGCCGTGGGCTCCCCCACTGCACTTCCGAAAAACTGATCGCTCAACTTTATCGGTCTCGGAAACGGGATGACATATATCTTCGCAGTTCTTCCACGCAGTCTTTTTGATGAAGAAAAAAGGCCGAAATGATCATATACCCTGAGTCTTTTCAGTTCGATGTCTATCATTCCGCTGTAACGTGGAGTAAAATAGAATATGGATTCGTTTTTCATGTCCTTTCTCTCAGCACTTCCGGAAAAGCTTTTTCTGATCCTTTTTCTTTCTCTGTGGTATTTCATAAAAAAGCTCAGTCTGAAATAATTGACAGGAAGGATAGTATTATTGATAATGTCAAGGTCAAAGGGGGTCTGAGCCTTTTTATAGGCGAACAGCCCCTGCAGAGGTATCAGAACGTCTGTCTTCCTGCACATGACCCTTGAAATGACAAACGACGCAAGCACTATTATCACAGCGCATATAGCAGTAGCCATCATAGGACCGCGGCGGTTCATACCGGCAAAATACCAAGTGGCGAAGATCAGCATGAATGCGGCAAGCTTTCTCATCTTCCTACTCCCATATATGGCATCTCAACATTCTTGATTATACTGTTTATAACATCGTCTTTTGTCGTTGAATTCATCCTTGCTGTCGGGCTCAGGGTTATCCTGTGACGGAGAACGCACGGGAGAAGCGCGGCGGCGTCAGCCGGAACGACATATCCCCGTCCCTGAAGCCATGCATATGCCTTTGAAAGCTTTACGAGCGCTATGGTAGCGCGTGGACTTGCGCCCCTTTCAATGTGCGGATTGCTCCTTGTTTTTGTTACGAGCCTGAGAATATATTCACACACCTCATCCTTAATATAGATGTCGTGTATGTCGTTTTGCATCTCTTCAAATATCTGTGCGGTACACACGGCGTTCACCGCCTGTGTGCGCGCATATTTTCCTGCCGAACGCGCGATCTCAAGCTCGCTTTTTTCGTCAGGATATCCGAGAGAAAGGTTTATCATGAATCTGTCGGTCTGAGCCTCCGGGAGAGCCTGAGTGCCGAGAGAGCCTGTCGGGTTCTGTGTTGCTATAACAAGGAAGGGTGACGGCACTTCGCGCGTAATGCCTTCAACAGATACACGTCTTTCCTCCATTACCTCAAGCAGAGCAGCCTGCGTTTTCGGTGAGGTACGGTTTATTTCATCGGCAAGCAGGAGATTGCAGAACACCGCGCCCTCCTGATAAACAAATTTATCCTGCTCGCGACTGTAAACGGAAAAGCCGGTAAGATCAGAGGGCATAACATCCGGGGTAAACTGCACTCTTTTGCACTGCAGACCCATTGCAATCGAAAAAGCTGTTGCAAGAGTTGTTTTGCCGACTCCCGGAATATCCTCCAGGAGAACATGTCCGTTTGCGAGAAAGGCTGTCATTATAAAGGTTATCTCGTCCTTTTTTCCGAGGACCGCCTTGTTTACCTCATTGATAACGGCTTTCGCCTCATTCAGATGTTCGAGCATTGTTATCCTCCTTATATTGCGATAGCCCGGGGGCTTTTTTATTCTGCGGTGATATCTGCAAACTCGAACGGAACGGCCTTACGGAGATCCATGGGGGCAAGCTCTATCTGAAAGCCTATTTTTCCTCCGCTGCAGAACATTCTTTCAAGACCTTCTGCGCTTTTATCTACGGTAGTACGGAAAAGCTTCTTCATCCCGACCGGCGAACAGCCTCCGTGGATATATCCCGTAAGGGGCAGCAGCTCCTTTGACTTTACCATCGCTATGGATTTTTCACCTACTGCGGAAGCGGCTTTTTTCAGATCAAGCTCCTTTTCCACGGGAACAACAAAAACATAGTGCTGTCCGCTTTTTCCGACAGTGACAAGCGTTTTGAAAACGAAGGCAGGATCTTCGCCGAGCTCTTTTGCGACATCTACTCCGGCAACAGCGCCGGAATCGGTGTAGTAGTGTTCTTTATATGCGATTTTTTGTGCATCGAGCATACGCATAGCGTTAGTTTTTGTCTGTTTAGCCATACTGAAAATTCCTTTTTATCGTTTTATTATATTGTAACACAAAACATCCGGTATGAAAATGATTTTCTCAAAATATTTTCAGACGCCGCGCCTACCCTGCGGCGCATTTTTTACAGTGTTTTTTTGAGGGGGTATGTCGCACTAACACTGCCTCTTACGCCCGACCGCGCACTTCGGCGCGACCGGGCTAATAATAATTTGTTTTTTCAGGGGTGCCGGGCGCTTCGCGCCCGGCACCCCTGAAAAAACACTGATATACGAAAGCGATGGTGTGTGAAATATGGAAAGCGAAAAATGCACAGCCGCGGCAATAAGCTTCCGGGTGCTGATTCAGAGCGAACGCAGTGAGCGACAGCGCGATCTGACAACGGCGGCACGACGGCGCCGCATGGCAGGCGCACCACAGTCTCAGATCATATCTGTAAAGAATTTGTACAGCTCACTGTATTCCGTTACAGCAAAGCATTCGTAGGCATTTTTTCCTTCGGCTATAGCAAAGCCGCTTGTGTCGTCAAGAAGAAGGGTGACAGCGGTGTAAGGAGTCTCCTTTCCGTTAAAGCTGAGGTTTTCCCCGTTTTCAGCCGTCACGGTGACAACGCATCCGTTTTTGCGGAAGCTGTCGACGCCTTCTTCGGTAAAAGCAGTATCAACAGCAAGATCGCTGTCCGAAACAAGCTTCTGTACCTTTGAGAACACTTCGGCGGCCTTTTCGGACGCAAATACTACCCTCTGCCCCAGGATATCAGCGGTAACGCTGTATGCTGCGCCTGCCTCAGCCAAAGGAGCTTCCGATCCGTTATTGTTCTCGGGCACAGGACTATCGGCTGAAATGTTTTTTACATTGTTATATGCAGGTTCCTCGGCTTTGTCGGTATCGTTGTATTCATCGGTAGCCGCAGCTTCATTTGCAGCGTCGCCGTAATTTCCCTGCACAGAACTGCTGTCGGGCTTTGAGGAGCTGTCTTCCTGCAGGCGCTCTGTTGCGGCATTCTGCGAAATAACAAAATCCGATTTGTTTACCATACCTGTTCCCGAAAAACCGCTCTGCAGTGCTCCGGAAACTGCAACGCATACTGCAAGCACAGCCGCCGCTGCCGCAAGCGGAGCGATAATCCTCAGAAGCTTCGGACCTTTCTTTTTCTTTCCTGCAGCAAGCGCCTTTATCCTGTTGTCAAAATCAGGCGAAAACTCATGCGGCGGCGCATCGGGCAGGGTGAAATACTCTGTTCCGTGCTCAGCCAGGGTCTTTTCTATAAGCTTTTCAAATTCTCTGTCAGTCACAGTAACCACCCTCCTTCAGCTTTTCCTTCAGAAGATTCCTTGCGCGGAAAAGACGTACCTTTACATTCTGGATGCTCAGTCCGAGAGACTCTGCAATGTCTTTTTCCGGCATACCGCAATAATAGCGCAGCATCAGGATATCTCCGTACTTTGAGTCAAGCTCTTTTATCATTTCAAACATTTTTTTGCGAAGCTCTTCATCCTCGACTTTCAGATGCAGCTCTTCGCCGGCGGGCTCGTCTCCTGCGTATATATCCTCGGACGCTACCTCTCTTTTACGGCGGTTGTAGATCTTGAATGCTGCATTTCTTACTATTATAATCAGGTAAGAGCGTATTTGGTTACATTCCATTTTATAAGTTTTTTCAAAATTTTGCGCAAGTGAAACAAAAGCGTCCTGAACGGCGTCCTCCGCCGAAGCGCTGTCGCCGAGTATGCTGTATGCATACCTGTAAAGTATATTTTTGTTATCGTCATATATTTTTTCAAAGCTGCTGCGGTCGCTTTCTGTTTCAAGGGAAGCAAGGCATATCATCAGCAAGACCTTCACCGTCCTTTCGGAATAAACAGATCCTTCTGATTTGTATTATAGCTTCTGTAAATGAAGATTGCAACACCAATGCCAAAATAAGCGAATGCCCTTGCAGGTGCACCTGCTCTGCGGTGCACTTTTATTATAGTGTTTTTTCAGGGGTGCCAGGCGCAAAGCGCCTGGCACCCCTGAAAAAACAATTTTTTAAATAGCCAGGTCGCGCCGAAGGTGCGGTCTGGCGGTGGCTTCGTGCAAAGAACATTGTTATGTGAGCGACAGCGCGATCTGAAACCGGCGGCACGCCGGCACCGCATGGTAAGCGCACCCGAAGGAATTTCTTTAGGGCAGAACAGCATCAGGTATCGGAAATTTTTTACTGTGACGGAAAATTACGCCGTATCATATACAGAATTTGGTAAAAACAGCGCTAAGATCGTTATAAAATTAACGATTAAGATAAAATTTGTAAAAAATATTTAAAAAAAATATAAAAAACTATTGATAAATTTTAAAAATGATGTTATCATATCAGTAGAATATCGCCGCAGGTACGCCTTCCGGCTGTCTACCATTTTACCGGGTTGCGGCGGTAAATTCTTAATATTCAAAAAAAGGAGCTAAAGTATCATGAACAAGTTCAGAAGAATCCTTGCCCTCTCTATGGCAGGATGTATGTCCGCTACAGCTCTCGCAGGCTGCACAACTGACACAGGCAGTGGCACAAGCTCAACAGCACCCGTTGTTGGCGAATCAAGCGTTGACACCTCATCAGTTAAGTCAATCTTCTTCCTTAACTTCAAGCCTGAGATAGCTGATAAGTATGAAGCTATCGCAAAGCAGTACAAGGAAGAGAAGGGCATCGAGGTACAGGTCAAGACAGCAGCTTCCGGTGAGTATGAGAAGACCCTTACTTCCGAAATGGCTAAGTCAGAGCCCCCAACAATCTTCCAGATCAACGGTCCCGTTGGTTATTCAAACTGGAAAGACTATTGCGCAGATCTGAAGGCTACAAAGCTTTATGATATGCTCTCCGATAAGTCTCTCGCAGTTAAGGACGGCGAAGGCATTTATGGTGTTCCTTACGCAGTTGAAGGCTACGGCATAATCTACAACAACGCAGTTATGACAAAGTACTTCGGACTTGACGGCGCTAAGGCTAAGTCAATGGACGAGATCAACAGCTTTGCTAAGCTCAAGGAAGTTGTTGAGGATATGACAGCTAAGAAAGCTGACCTCGGAATCGACGGTGTATTCGCTTCTACATCTCTTAAGAGCGGCGACGACTGGAGATGGCAGACCCACCTTATGAACCTGCCCCTCTTCTATGAGTTCAACACCGGCAGCGGCGATCCTATCACAAACTGCCTGAACTCCGACCTCGAATTCAAGTATGCTGACAACTACAAGAACATCTTCGATCTCTACACAGATAACTCCTGCACAGATAAGACCCTCCTCGGCGGCAAGACCGTTGACGAGTCCATGGCTGAGTTCGCAACCGGCAAGTGCGCAATGGTTCAGAACGGTAACTGGGCTTGGGGTCAGATCAGCGGCGTTGACGGCAACACCGTTAAAGAAGAAGACATTAAGTTCCTCCCCATCTACACAGGCGTAGACGGCGAAGACAAACAGGGTCTCTGTGTTGGTACTGAGAACTACTTCTCAATCAACAGCAAGGTAGACGCAGCTACACAGCAGGCTTCCATCGACTTCCTCGTATGGCTCTTCTCCAGCGATTATGGCAAGAAGGCTGTTACATCAGATCTCGGATTCATCGCTCCTTTCACCTCCTTCGGTGAGAACGAGAAGCCCACAGATCCGCTTGCTAAGGAAGTTCTTAGCTGGATGGAAAAAGAAGGCTACACCTCAGTTAAGTGGACATTCGCAGGTATCCCCTCAGAAGAGTGGAAGAACGGCTTCGGCGCTAACCTCCTCCAGTATGCACAGGGTCAGAAGGAGTGGAATGACGTTGTAACAGAAGCTAAGGATTCCTGGAAGACCGAGCGTGAAGCAATGGCTGAGTAATCAGAATTTGTGATCTGTACAACAACTAAACACAGCAACCCTCCTGCTCCTCAGAGGGGCAGGGGGGTTTTCAGCTAGAAAGGAGAACTTATGCAAAAAGCGATTAAAAAATGGTTCCCTTTGTTTGCCCTTCCTACGCTGCTGGCTTTTGCGTTGTCGTTTCTGTTCCCGTTTATAATGGGTCTCTACCTTTCATTCTGTAAATTCAAGGTAGTTAACAATGCTGAATTCGTTGGTCTGCAGAACTATCAAAGAGCATTTCAGAATCAGGACTTTCTGAATGCGCTCTGGTTCACGACAAAGTTTACCATCGTTTCGGTAATTACGATAAACATCATTGCATTTGTTTTTGCAATGCTGCTGACAAAAGCTCTCAAGGGCACAAATATGTTCCGTACGATATTCTTCATGCCGAACCTCATCGGCGGTATCGTTCTCGGTTATATCTGGATCATGATCATCAACGGTGTGCTCTATTACAGCGGAGCTACCATTACAACAAGCGCAGACTACGGCTTCTGGGGTCTTGTTATCCTGATGAACTGGCAGCTCATCGGTTACATGATGATCATCTACATTTCGGGTATACAGCAGATCTCTCCCGACCTGCTTGAAGCCGCCGAAATAGACGGCGCAAATGCTTGGCAGAGGCTTATCCACGTAACTATCCCGCAGGTAATGCCCTCAGTTACGATCTGCCTGTTCCTTACACTTACAAACTCCTTCAGACTTTTCGACCAGAACTATGCTCTTACTGCCGGCGCTCCCGGCAAGCAGACGCAGATGCTCGCGCTGGATATCTACAACACCTTCTACGGCAGAGTAGGCTGGCAGGGCGTTGGTCAGGCGAAGGCTGTTATCTTCTTCATTATAGTTGCTGCAATAGCACTGTCGCAGCTGTACTTCACAAGAAGTAAGGAGGTGGAGAGCTGATGGCTAAAAAAGAATGGACAACTGATGCTCCTGAATTCAACAACGGCTTTATTCCCGAAGCAAAGCCGGAGGCTGCTCCCGAACCTGCTGCAGAAGAGACAACGGCTGTTGAAGCTGTTCCCGTTGAACCGGTGGCTGTTGAACCTGTTCCGGTTCCTGCTGTTGAGGCTGCACCTGCATTCGTAAGCAAAGCAGATGAGATCGCTGCCCGTGACGAAGGCGACAACTCTGCTGAATGGAGAGCCTTCCTTGACGGCGTAAGAAAATCCGATGAACAGCGCAAGATCAAGGCTGAAATGGACGCTATAAAGGCTCAGAAGAAAAAGGGTCCGAAGATGAAGGGCGGCGACTGGGTCAAGTTCATCATTCTGCTTATTCTCGCTATTCTCTTCATTATGCCTATCATTCTCGTTCTTATGAACAGCTTCAAGGGCAAGCTTTATGTAAGTAACGAACCCTTTGCTCTTCCGAATGCAGAAAGCTTTGTAGGTATAAACAACTACATAGAAGGTATGGCAAAGATCGACTTTATTCCGGCGTTCTTTACCTCCGTATTTATTACGGTCGCTTCTGTAATATTCATCGTGCTTTGTACATCAATGTGCGCATGGTTCATTACAAGAGTAAAGACCTGGTATACCAAGCTTTTCTACCTTCTGTTCGCATTCTCAATGATAGTACCCTTCCAGATGGTAATGTACCCGATGTCATGGGTCGCTAACGTAACACACCTTGACAATATGTGGGGCATTGTAATAATCTATCTCGGATTCGGTGCAGGTCTTTCGGTATTTATGTTCGCCGGCTTCATTAAATCCGTTCCTCTTGAAATTGAGGAAGCAGCGATGATCGACGGCTGCGGACCGCTGCGGACCTTCTTCCTGATAGACTTCCCGATCCTTCGTCCCTCAGCTATCACGGTAGCTATTCTTAATGCGATGTGGATCTGGAACGACTACCTCCTCCCGACGCTCGTTCTCAATAAGGACAGGACGCTGCCTATGGCTATCCAGTATCTGAGAGGCGGCTACGGCTCGATAGATATGGCTCAGATGATGGCTATGCTCGTTCTTGCTATCATTCCGATCATTATCTTCTACTTCTCCTGCCAGAAATACATCATCAAAGGTGTTGTTGCAGGCGCCGTTAAGGGATGATCTTAATAATCTGATCCTACAGGGAGCCGTGAAAAATTCACGGCTCCTTCGCTATACAAAGTGCGCCCGAAGGAAGTGCCCCCTGGTGCGCCTACCTTGCGGCGCCGGCGTGCCGCCGATGTCATTTCGCGCTGTCGCTCACTGCGTTCGCTCTGAATCATCACCCGAAGGCTTATTGCCGCGGCTGTGCATTTTGTGTACGACTGTCCGCCCGACCGTGCCTTCGGCACGACCGGGCTAATAAAATTTGTTTTTCAGGGGTGCCAGGCGCGAAGCGCCTGGCACCCCTGAAAAAACACTATAAAAAGGTACGCCGCATGGTAGGCGCACCTGAATAAGCAAAATAATTCAAGTATAATTAAAATATGATATATTAGTTGAAAAAAACTGTTGTTTGTGTTACAATTGTTCTGTGGAATGCCGTTATACTAATATCTGATAGAAAGTAGACTTGGATTTGCGAGGATATTTTTCGCAAGACGAGGCGAAGGATGCCGCTTGGCCGGCGCCAAGCAAGGACGACAACGAAGTATTGCGGAAAACAGACCGCAAAGACTGTCTGTTTTTTATCGGATATTAGTATTATTCCGGCATTATCAAAAAATGATTCGGAGGGGATTATTATGAAATTCATATGTACTGTATGCGGTTATGTTTATGAAGGCAGCGAGCCGCCTGAGGTCTGCCCGAAATGTAAACAGTCCGGCGTTTTCAGACCCGTAAAGAACAAATATGAAGGCACTCAGACCGAAAAGAATCTTGAGGCTGCTTTTGCGGGCGAATCCCAGGCAAGAAACAAATATACTTATTTTGCATCAAAGGCTAAAAAGGACGGCTTTGAACAGATAGCCGCAATGTTTCTTAAAACCGCAGACAACGAAAAGGAGCATGCAAAGCTCTGGTTCAAGGAACTTGGAGGCATCGGTTCTACGGCAGATAACCTTGAAGCTGCAGCGGACGGCGAAAACTATGAATGGACAGATATGTACGAGGATTTTGCAAAAACAGCAGAAGCAGAGGGCTTTACGGAGCTTGCCGCAAAATTCAGAGGCGTTGCCGCAATTGAAAAGCACCATGAGGAACGCTACCGCGCCCTTCTGAAAAACATAGAAGCTCAGGAGGTATTCAGCAAGAGCGAGGTCAGGATATGGGAATGCCGCAACTGCGGACATATAGTTGTGGGAACACAGGCTCCCGAGGTCTGCCCCGTATGCAATCATCCCCAGTCATATTTTGAGATAAATGCAGAAAACTACTGATATTCAAGGAGGCTAATTATGAACAAGGTAACTGACAGCATTATTTATGTGGGCGTTAATGACCACAAGATAGATCTTTTTGAGGGACAGTATGATGTTCCTAACGGTATGGCATATAATTCATACCTTATCTGTGGAAACAAGACCGCGGTCATGGATACGGTAGACAGGAATTTCAAGCATGAATGGCTCGGAAACCTTGAAGAAGCGCTCGGCGGCAAAAAGCCGGACTATCTTGTAGTTCAGCATATGGAGCCTGACCACAGCGCAAACATTCTCAGCTTTATGGAAAACTATCCCGAAGCGACTATCGTTTCTTCTTCCAAGGCATTCACTATGATGCAGAATTTCTTCGGCACACAGTTTGAAGACAGGCGTATCGTTATAAAAGAGGGCGATACTCTCGACCTCGGCGGTCATGTTCTCAACTTTGTTGCCGCTCCGATGGTACACTGGCCTGAGGTAATGGTGACATACGACAGCACGGACAAGGTGCTTTTCTCTGCTGACGGCTTCGGCAAATTCGGCGCTCTTGATGTTGAAGAAGACTGGGCATGCGAAGCAAGACGCTATTATATAGGCATTGTCGGAAAATACGGCGCACAGGTGCAGGCGCTTCTCAAAAAGGCTGCAAAGCTTGATATTCAGATAATCTGCCCCCTTCATGGTCCGGTACTTAAAGAAGACCTCGGATATTATATCGGTCTTTACAATACCTGGTCATCCTATGATGTTGAGACCGACGGTATCATGATAGCCTATACCTCCGTTTACGGAAACACCAAAAAGGCTGTTGAACTGCTTGCCGAAAAGCTCAGGGCAAGAGGCTGCCCCAAGGTAGTTGTAAACGACCTTGCAAGAGAGGATATGGCGGAATGTGTCGAGGATGCCTTCCGCTACGGCAGGATAGTTCTTGCAACAACGACCTATAATGCAGAGATTTTCCCGTTTATGCGTGAATTCATCAACCACCTCACAGAGCGTAATTTCAAAAAGAAGACAATAGGTCTTATCGAAAACGGCTCATGGGCTCCTCTTGCAGCAAAGACCATGAAGAAAATGCTGGAGGAATGCAAGGATATTACCTGGACGGAAACAACTGTACGCATTATGTCCGCTCTTAACGACGAAAGCCGCAGCCAGATAGACAGCCTTGCAGATGAGCTTTGTCAGGATTATATGGCTCACGACGACCAGAAGGCTGACAAAAACGATCTTACCGCACTTTTCAAGATAGGCTACGGTCTTTATGTTGTAACAAGCAACGACGGCAAAAAGGACAACGGATGTATTGTGAATACCGTTACTCAGGTGACGAATTCCCCCAACCGTGTTGCAGTGTGCATTAACAAGCAGAATTATACTCACTATATCGTTCAGTCAACAGGTGTTATGAATGTCAACTGCCTGTCTGTAGAGGCACCGTTCAGCGTGTTTGAATCCTTCGGCTTCCGCAGCGGAAGAAACACCGATAAATTTGAAGACTGCGCTCCCCTGCGCTCTGACAACGGACTTGCATACCTTCCGAGGTATATAAATGCCTTTATGTCGCTGAAGGTCGAAAGCTATGTTGACCTTGATACGCACGGTATGTTCATCTGCAGTGTTACAGAAGCAAGAGTGATCTCCGATAAGGAGACCATGACATATACATATTATCAGAATAATGTAAAGCCGAAGCCTGAAACAGACGGCAAAAAGGGCTGGGTCTGCAAGGTCTGCGGATATGTATATGAGGGCGATGAGCTTCCTGAGGATTTCATCTGTCCGCTTTGCAAGCATGGAGCTGCTGACTTTGAGCCGGTAGGCTAAAAGAATCAAGCGGGTCAAATGGCGGAACCGCCATTTGACCCGCTTGATCAGTAATAAGGGGTTGCTAAAAATTTTACCCAGGGAGCTGTAAAATAATTCACGGCTCCTTTGCTATACAAAGTGCGTCCGAAGGAAGTGCCCCCCTGGTGCGCCTACCTTGCGGCGCACTTTTTTATAGTGTTTTTTCAGGGGTGCCAGGCGCGAAGCGCCTGGCACCCCTGAAAAAACAAAT
>CADCPT010000034.1 GCA_902803385.1 uncultured Ruminococcus sp. | reverse complement strand
GTGATAATTCAGAGCGAACGAAGTGAGCGAGAGCGCGAATTGACACCGGCGGCACGCCGGCGCCGCAAGGTAGGCGCACCGGGGGGGGCACTTTCTTCGTGCGCACTTTGTATAGCGAAGGAGCCGTGAATTATTTCACAGCCCCCTGAAAAAACAAACTAATCATTCTATGCTCATTGTTGCCGCGGCATTAAGCTCCATCCCTGCCGTGTTTCCGGCAAGATATTCATAGTATGCCTGAGCGCCTACCATTGCGCCGTTGTCTCCGCACAGCTCCTTCGGGGGATAATATACCTCATAGCCTTCGGCGCACAAAGCGTCGGCGCGACGGCGCAGGAGCCTGTTTGCAGAAACACCCCCGGCAAGAACGAGCTTTTTGTATCCGAGGTCGTTTGCTGCAAGAAGGAAATTGTCAAAAAGCGAATCTGCAACTGCCTTGCGGAAGGAAGCGCAAAGGTCGTTTACCTCTAAAGCTTCACCGCGCTGCCCGGAATTGTGTATCAGATTTATAACTGCCGTTTTTAGCCCCGAAAAGCTGAAATCGTACGGCGACGAGCTTACCTTGGGTTTCGGGAAGCGATAAGCATTTTCATCACCCAGCTCGGCGGCTTCGTCAAGATGTATGCCTCCGGGGTACGACATCCCCATTGTGCGCGCCGCCTTGTCAAAGGCTTCTCCGGCAGCGTCGTCCCTTGTCCTGCCGATTATTTTCATTCTGGTATAATCCTGCACCTCTACGATATGACTGTGACCGCCGGACACCACAAGACACAAAAACGGCGGCTCAAGCTGCGGATGTGCAAGATAATTGGCGGCTATATGCGAACGCAGATGATGCACCGGGATAAGCGGCAGCCCGGTCGAAAGCGACAGACCCTTTGCAAAATTGACTCCGACAAGAAGAGCGCCTATAAGCCCCGGAGCATATGTAACGGCAAGAGCGTCTATCCCGCCGATATCAGTCTCCGCACGGGCAAGCGTCTCCTCAACAACTCCGTTGATGGCTTCGCAGTGGCGGCGGCTCGCTATCTCCGGAACGACTCCGCCGTAAAGCTTATGCTCCTCCACCTGAGTTGCCACAACGGATGATATTATCCTCCTGCCGTCCTCTATAACGGCGGCGGCGGTCTCGTCGCAGGAGCTTTCTATTGACAGTATTTTCATTATATTTCCTCCGATAAACAAATGCTCCGCCCGGTATTGCGGGCGGCTGCTGATATGTTGATATTATTGAAGGATATCCCGTCATCAGAGCGAAAGGCTCAGTATCAGGGCATCCTCCTTCGGTTCGCGGTAAAAGCCCTTTCTCAGCCCTATCTCCTCAAAGCCTGCCGAAGCATAAAGGGACAATGCAGCCGAATTGGACGGGCGCACCTCAAGGGAAACAGACTGCGCACCGAGACTGCGTGCGTTATCGGCGGCAGCGCTTATCAGCCTTGCCGCATATCCTTTTCTGCGCATCTCAGGGAATACCGCTATGTTGGAAACATAACAGCTTTCGCAAACGACAAAGGTCCCTATATATCCGGCGATGACCCCGTCCTCTTTGATAACGAAAAAATGAGCGGTCTCATTCGTAAGCTCATCCCTCAGCCCCTGCTCAGTCCATGCAAGCAGCCCGAAGCATACCGTTTCAAGCCGCGCAAGCTGCACTATATCCTCCTCTGTCATCCTGCCGACAGTCACCATCGGGCATTTCTCCTTTATACTGTTATCCGTCCGACTCCGGCAGCGACCGGCTCTGATCGGTCACGCAGTAGGGGAATTTTTCAATAACTCTTCTGCAAAGCTCGTCTACTCCGTCTTCGATAAGCCTGCGGCAGCGCCGGTAGGTGACAAGATCCGTGCCGTAGGGGTCGGGTATGCCGCCGCCGAGAATATGGACCTTGCTTTTTTTAACGCCGAGAGAGGTGATCGCCTTTGCGTGATCCGTCGTCATCACTATATAAATATCAGTAACGTCAAGGTCATGCTCGCGGAAGGAGCGCGGTATATGCTCGCTGATGTCAAGCCCTATCTCGTTCATTACCGTAACGGCGCTGGGTGAAACTCCGCCTGTGGAAATAAACCCGATGGCAGCGCTGCTGAAGGTGCACTGTATACCGTATTCTGCTGATTTTTGCGCAAAAATTGCCTTTGCCATAGGACTGCGGCAGGTATTGCCCGTGCAGATAAACAGCATATGCAGCATAAAGCTTCACCTCTTATAAAAAGATAATAGTATTTTCAGTATCATGCCTTAGCATCGTACCAGGTCTTGCCGATGCCTGCCTCGGCAATGAGCCTTACGGAAAGCGCAGCGGCTTTTTCCATTTCCTCGCTGAGAATCGACGCTGCTTTTTCAGCTTCGTTTTCGGGCGCTTCAACGATAAGCTCATCGTGTACCTGGAGTATCAGGCGCGACTTCATATTCTCGCGGCGCAGGCGGTCGCAGACCCTTATCATAGCTATCTTTATGATATCTGCCGCCGTGCCCTGTATCGGCATATTGCGCGCCACTCTTTCTCCGAATGCCCGGATATTATGATTTGAGGATGCAAGCTCCGGAAGATACCTTCGCCTGCCGAACATTGTGGTCACATAGCCGTCTTTTTTTGCATTCTCCACAACGGTATTCATATAGCTGTTAATACCGGAATAAAGACGGAGATAGTCTTTGATGTATTTATCGGCTTCCTTTCTGGAAACGCCGATATCCTTTGCAAGTGAAAACGCCCCTATCCCGTAAACGATACCGAAATTGACCGCTTTTGCGCGGCTCCTCAGCTGCGGCGTTATCATTTCCTCGGGCAGCCCGAATACCTTTGCCGCTGTTGAGGTGTGTATATCGGAGCCGTTTGCAAAGGCCTCCGTCATATTCTTATCCGCTGCGATATGCGCAAGCACGCGCAGCTCTATCTGTGAATAGTCAGCATCCACAAGAACGCAGCCCTCTGAGGCGCGGAAAAACCGCCTCATTTCACGTCCCCTTGCGGTGCGCACGGGGATGTTCTGCAGATTTGGCTCGGTCGAGCTTATCCTGCCTGTTCTTGTTTCTGTCTGGTTAAAGCTGGAATGTATCCTTCCGTCATCCCCTACGACCTTCAGAAGACCGTCGCAATAGGTAGACTTGAGCTTGGTGAGCGCTCTGTATTCCAGAACGTCCCGTACTACAGTATAATCATCCTTCAGCTCATCAAGAACGTCGGCGCTTGTGGAATAGCCGCTTTTGGTCTTTTTGCCCTTCGGCAGCCCCAGCTTTCCGAAAAGCGCCTCGCCGAGCTGCTTCGGGGAATTGATATTGAAATCGTAGCCGACCTGCTCGCATATCGACGCTCTCAGGCGCTCCGTATCGTCCTTCATGCCCTCGCCGTATTGATATATGCCTTCCCTGTCCACCTCAAAGCCGACATTTTCCATCCCGGCAAGCACCTCTGCAAGAGGTATCTCTATATCACGCAGAAGCTCTGTCTGCTGCTTTGCTTCTATTTCCTTTTCAAGCCTGTCCGCAAGGGGCACGAGAAGAGCAAGGGGAGTTTCCCTGTCGCTTTCGAGGGGATTCACCCCGTAAACTCCGGCAAGCAGCGCCGGAGAATAATCCGAGGCATTCGGGTCAAGCAGATATGCTGCAAGCATGGAGTCGAAAACGACTCCCCTGCACCTGAAGCCTTCCTTTTCGGCCGCCGCAAAAACGGGCTTTATATTATATACTCTCTTTTTTATGCTTTCATCCGAAAGCAGTCTTTCCGATAATTCCGGAAATCCCGGTTCTACGGCTGCAGCGGCATAAAGCCTGTCCTCACAGCAGAAGGACAGCTCTCGAAGCACTCCGCCCTCAGTGTCGCACAAAAGGTCTATCGTTTTTCCCGGAAGCCCATCGACAAGCTCCTGCGTTATATCCGACGCCTCAAGCCTTCTGCTCTCATCGGGCGCACTGCACTGCTCTGCTGCATGTATATCCGATGCGGACAGTCCCCATTTTTCCATCAGTGAAAAGAGTTCGAGTCTTGCCATGAGCAACGCTGCCTGCGGCTTGTCGGCAGGCGACGGGATATATGAGGAAATATCGGTATCTATCGGGGCTTCGCGGCATATCGTGCCGAGCATATAGCTCATTTCGGCATTATCCCTGTCGGCTTCGAGCTTTGCCTTGATTGCCGGCTTTATATCGAGCGTTTCCAGATTATCGTATATATTTTTTACGCTTCCGTATTTTGCGATAAGCTCACGTGCGCCCTTTTCGCCTATCCCCTTTACGCCGGGAATGCAGTCTGACGCATCGCCCTGTATCGCCTTTATATCTATGAGCTGCGGCGGGGTCACGCCGTAGACCTCCATTATCTTGTCCTGATCGTAAAGCGTTACCTCCGGCTTGCCGAATTTTGTGGAGGCTATGCGGACGCTTACCGTATCCGAAACGAGCTGCAGGCTGTCGCGGTCGCCGGTCGCTATCATACATTCGCTGCCCTCATCGGTGCATTTCTGCGCAAGCGTGCCGAGGATATCGTCAGCCTCAAAGCCCTCGCAGGTAACTATCCTGTATCCGAGCGAGGAAAGGATATCCTTCAGCGGCTGAAGCTGAGTCGCAAGCTCCTCCGGCATACCCTTGCGGTTAGCCTTGTAGCCGCCGTATGCCTTGTGTCTGAATGTCGGCGCCTTCAGATCAAAGGCTATCGCCACGGCGTCGGGTGAGCTTTCGTCAAGCAGCCTGCGAAATGTCGTCAGAAAGCCGTATATCGCATTGGTGAACTGACCGTCCTTGGTCGTAAGAAGCTTTATACCGTAATAAGCCCTGTTGAGTATGCTGTTTCCGTCAAGTACAAGCAGCTTCATCCTATCTCTCCTGTCAGTCAGGCTCTTATGCCGTCCATGATGCCGACGGTCTCACCGCGGCGGATATATACCCTCGGAACGCGCTTGCCTATAAGGCAGACAAGCTCATAGTTTATCGTTCCGGTCATTTTTGCGATGTCGTCAAAGGTCATAGCTTCGTCTGAGCCGTTGCCGATGACCGTTACCTCGTCTCCGGAACGGATATCGTCTATACCGCTGACGTCTATCATCACCTGATCCATGCATACCCTGCCGATAACGGGAGCCTTTTTCCCTTTAACGCTCATATACGCCCTGTTGCCGAGGCTTCTTGTATAGCCGTCGGCATAGCCTATGGGAACGGTCGCGATCTTTGTCGGCGCTTCGGTGACAAAGGTGCCGCCGTAGCTTACGGCTGTTCCGGGCTCTACTGTTTTTATCTGAGCAATAACGCTTTTTATCGTCATGGCAGGCCGCAGGTCGAGCCTTCCGGCAAGCTTTTCGGAGGGAGCAAGGCCGTAAAGGATAATGCCGGCTCTTACGCAGTCGAAATGCGCCTGCGGATAATCTATGACAGCACCGCTGTTTGAGCAGTGCACGATCTTGAAATCAATGCCCATGCTTTTAAGGCGCGAGACCGCATCCGAAAAAGCATCAAACTGGTGCAGCGTGGGCTGTCTGCCCTCCTCGCCCTCATCAGACAGGGCAAAATGAGTGAATATACCCTCCGGGATGAGCCTCGGCAGAGAGCAGGCGTCGGCTATCTCTTCTATGGAAGCCGAATCCCTTTCGGGCTGCTGATACATAAAGCCTATGCGGCTCATGCCGGTATCGAGCTTTATGTGTATTTTTACGTTTACTCCTGCCTTAACGGCGTTGTCGCTGAGGCTTTGTGCGTATTCCGCTGAAAAGACAGCCTGTGAGATATTGTTCTCCGCAAGCTCCGAAGCAAGCTCCGCCGGGGTAAAGCCGAGAATAAGTATCGGCAGCGTTACGCCGTTTTCCCTTAGCTGCATAGCCTCCTCTATATTTGACACGGCAAAGCGCGCGGCGCCCATGCTTTCATAGAGCTGAGCGAGGAAAACAGCGCCGTGGCCGTAGCCGTCCGCCTTTATAACACACATTATTTCTGCGCCGGGGTCTGCTGCGTTGCGTATACTGCGGAAATTATGCCGCAGTGCGTCAACATCGACCTCTGCCCATGTCCTTCTGAGATAATCTTTCATGTTATCAGCCTTCCAGATATATATACTCTATTTTACTCCATTAACAAAACAATGTCAACAAAAAACCTTGCTGTGCCGGCGTGCTATTGCCGGCGTGCCGCCGGTGTCATTTCGCGCACCATCGCTTTCGTATAACATTTTTTATGTGGTGCCGCGAGCGAACTCATTTAAACAATGTTTTTCGCCAATCCACCGCCGGACCGCGCCTTCGGCACGACCCGGCTATTATTATTTAGTTTTTTCAGAGGTGCCGCCACTGAAACTATGATTTTCCCTACGTGCGCCTACCCTGCGGCGCCGGCGTGCCGCCGGTGTCACATCGCGCTCTCGCTCACTGTGTTCGCTATAAATCAGCACCGGAAGCTTATTGCCGCGGCAGTACATTTTAAGCCGGCAAAATTTCACGCACCATCG
>CADCPT010000033.1 GCA_902803385.1 uncultured Ruminococcus sp. | reverse complement strand
GCTTTCGACATTTTCTACGGCAGAGATAACAGCTTTTGAATCTTTGTCGATTTCTTCCTTAACGGCTTTTATGCGGTTTTGTAAGGTTGTTTGTTCAGAATTCAGATTTTTAAGCTCATCCTGCAGTTTTTTAAGGTGCTCCTCATCACCGTTATCCATAGCCTGTTCTATTTCGTTATTAACATTCTCAACAGCCTTTTTGTTTTCTTCAAGCAGTTTGTTAAGACGTTCATATTTTTCCGAAACAGTTTCTGTGATAGTTGTTTCTTTTTCAAACGATTCAGTCTGAGCTTCAACAACTGTTGTGGTATCATTTGATTCTGTCTTGAATTTTGCAAACTCTTTTATGAGTTCCTGATATTGCTGTGTATATTCATCCACAGCCTTTGTAGCAGAACGTGTTGCATCACTGAGTTCACGTAACTTTATAACGCCTGCTTTATCTTCACCCCATTTATCATGGTTTATGTCACCGTTTTCTTTATAAATGCCTTTTTTAACAAGTTCAAAAAACTTTTCGTCTTCTTCCCACTTGGCTTTCATCTTGATGATCGTAGCCTGTCTTATCATTTCGGCTGCGGCTTCCATTTTCGCCTGTATTATAAGCTTTTCGGAATAAGCCTGAACATTATCGGCAAGACTTTTATACTCGCCGTTCTGCTCTTTGAGAGAATCGGTTGTAACACCTAATTTTTCCGCTAACTGTTCCGAAAGCATGATAAGCTCCTGCTCATCAGCTTTTGTTTTATCTTGTTTAGTGCGGAGTTCCTCATATCTGTCACTTAAAGCACTGATAACATTTGCTTCACCTTCGGCATTTGCAACAGTCTGATCTGCGGTATCTTTCAGTTGTTTGAGTTCTTCGTTATAATTTCTTGTGCTTTCAGCGGCAGAATTATTTATAAGTGTAAGTGCACCTATTCCTGCGGCAAGACCGCCTACAGCTGCAACAAGCAAACCAATAGGATTGGCAGCTTGTGCGGTATTTAGCGCTATCTGAGCCGATGTTTCGGCTTGCGTAGCTGCTGTATCTGCCGCTCTCGCAACACTTAATGCCGCAAGTCCCTGCTGCACTCCTTTTATTATGCTTTGTACAGCAAGCGACGCTTTATAACTTCCCATAGCTGCCGCAGCTGTAAGCACAACGGGAATTATTTTATCAATATTATCAAGCAGAGCTTTCAGTGCAGGAACACCGTCACGTGTGATAGCCTGTACTACCTTTCTTATAGGCTGTTCTGCACCATCATATATTCCAAGTTTCAGATCATCAAGGGCACTTTCAAGTATTTTGATATCTCCGGTAAGATTGTCGCTCATTATCTGAGCTGCACTGTCCGCAGAACCCATTGATTGTCTCAATGCATCTTCATAACCCCTGACTTTACCGATACCTTCATTAAGTACGAGATTCAGACCTTTGATAGAATCCTGTGTGAAAGTCGTTGAAAGAGCCGCTGATTTTTCGGCTGTTCCCATGCCGTCAACAGCTTTTTCTATGTCAGCAAGAATATCTGTAAGATCACGGAAATTGCCTTCCGCATCACGAACAGCAACGTTTATTTCACCGATACTGATGCTTCCGTTCTTCATCTTATCCGTTATATCTCTCATAATAGCGGATAGTGATGTGCCGGCTTCAGAACCTTTATAGCCCTGATTTGCCATAGCTTCAAGAATAGAAGTGACCGTTTCAACATCCTGACCGGCAGCATTCAGGTTAGCTGCACAATTTTTCCACGCTTCGCCTAATTGTTGCGCAGAAGTATTGCTGTGACCTTGTGCGTATGTAAGAAGATCTGAGAGATATGCAGCCTGTTCCGCCGTCATATTGTATGCCGAAAGGTAATCCGTAACCATATCGGCAGCTTGTCCAAGACTCATTCCGCTTGCCGCTGCAAGAGCCAATACACCGGGGACAGCCGCTATACTTTTTACGGCGTCCCAACCTGCCAATGCCATGAATTTAAAGGCTTGTGCAGACTCGGAAGCTGAAAATACAGTTTCGGCGCCAAATTGTCTTGCTGCCTGACGTATTTTTTCAAGTTCTTCTCCGCTCGCACCAGAAATGGCTTTTACTTCAGACATGGTAGATGTAAAGTTTTCGCCCGTCCTCAGTATATCCTTGCCTATATCCAATATAGCGGAACTG
>CADCPT010000032.1 GCA_902803385.1 uncultured Ruminococcus sp. | reverse complement strand
GGATATCTCTATCACACTCGGCTTATTTGTCGGGTGTTTTTCTTTTGAATCCGATATTTTTTCGATATATGCGGTGTTGCCTTACATTTCAATGCAGAAGCAAGCCGAGAAGCATTTTAACGAACAACAGAAACAGAGGTGAACCTATGTACATAATGCTCAAGGATCTTGAAACTCCGTTCAAGATCAATAAATTCATATACGCCCTCGACCTGTTTATCCTCGTAGGGTTCGCAGGTCTGGGCGTAGTTTTGCAGGGAATGGTATTCTCAAAATTGCAGATTGTGTTCTTTGTATTCAATTTCCTTGTGGGCTGTTTTCTGACAGCGCCGTCCTTTGCCAATCCGCAGAAAAGGAACTTCCAGTCGCTCTTTCTGCTGCTCAGAAAAACGCAGAACAAGACGGTTTATCACTCTGTTCCTGTGGAGTATTCACGGTCGGATGCGATGGATTTCAGGGAGAGGAGTTGAAATTTATAATTTTCCGTCCATTTTTTCCGACTCAAGTTTACCGAGCAAGTACAAAAATACAACTGCAGGAACACGCATTATCGGCACATTCGTTTCATGTCTTGTAATTCCAAAATCTTCCATCCGTTTAGTAATAAGAAATGCATGACTGATATTATTTTTATTATCCTTGCAAAGCTCTACAATAGCATCACTTTCAGAAATATGGGAATTATTTTTATATTTGACTTCACAAAGTATTTTTTCACGGGGAAGCTCAACTACAACGTCAACCTCCTTTTGGTTATCTTTCAGCTTGCGATAATATCCAAGTACAGCCGGATTATTCTGATAGAAGGAAACCATATGCTTATATACAGTTGTTTCAACCATTACTCCAAGCTCGGTTTCATCAGATAATACATCATCAACCATAAGCACTGCATTTCTTATTGCGGCATCTGCAATATAGATCTTAGGTTTTCCCATGAGAGCAGACTTGCTTCCGACAGCTGTGGGTTTTGAAACAAAGATCAGATTTGACATTTCAAGTGCATCAATATAGTTGTCAATCGTATTGACGGTGATGTTTTCCAATTCTTTTGCCGCAGTTGAAGCATTGAATATTTTGGAAGAATTGATACAAAGATATAAAAACAGTTTTTCCATTAAAAGAGGATTTCTGATGTTGAATAATGTAAGGACATCTCTTTTTATCACCTTATCCACTACATCCTCACGAAGCATTCTCTGAGCATAGGCATCATCATCGGACATAACTAATTCAGGAAATCCTCCGATTACAAGGTAACGGTTAAAATGAACGGCAAGATGAGAAAACTGTTCAATAAGATCACCCATTTCAGAAGAACTCATATCAAGGAAATGTGTCGGCTGCAGTCCTTCAGGTATCATCGGCTCGGGAAGACTTAGCAGGCAACAGTATTCATAGAAAGATAAGGTCGGAACTTTTAAGACACTCCAACGACCTGTGCCACTTTCGGATGAACCTTTTTCAAGGACAGGACTTGCAGAACCTGTTGCAGCCATTGTAATATCCTTCCTGCTATCATAGATCACCTTCATCCATAGTTCCCAGTTCTCGGAATACTGTATTTCATCGAAGAAGATATATTTTTCGCCGGTTGTAGGATATAGTGTTTCGTATATTCGCAGTATATTTTCGGCAGATTCAAGCTTTACGATAGGATTGTCAAACGAAATATAAAGAATGTTTTTCGGATTTACTCCGTCATTGATAAGCTTCTCAATGATCTGATACATAATTGTTGTTTTACCGACACGCCTTGCTCCCGAAATTAACAAAAACCTTCTTATTGTTTTCCTTATCAGAATATTAACCGCATTATAAAATGCAACTCTCTTGTATGGTTTGGTTTCTTCGTTGATCGCAGCAGGATTTTTCCACCACGGATTATACTGTCGCATCACTTTAATAACCTGTTCTTCTGTAACAATTGCCATATAATCACCACATTTATAATATTTATCAGAATTTATATTATTATACTAATGCAAATCCCTTGAACCATCTATATTATAAAATAAAGCAAATTAAAAATCAAGTGTTTGTTGCATTTTATATTGGCTGCTTGCAAACTATACATTTTAATTAATATCATGTCTGCTTTGCAAATCTGTAACTATATATTCTTTATGAAAGGACTGATACCATGCCAAAGAAACCAAAAGAAGAAAAAATCTATATCCCGAAAAACACCGCAGAACTGTTGCCCTTTATCTGCACACACAAGGGGCTGTTCTATATGTCGGATAAAAGCTATGTGGATATTATGCAGATAGTTACGAAAGACCTCATTTCAGCCTCTGAGTCGGAAATATAATTTGATATGCTTCAATTCGAGAAGTTCTACAAGATGTATGCCGCAGACTGCAAAATAATCGGCATTAACTTTCCGACCGATACCAAACGGCAGCAGCAGTATTTTCAACATAAGATAAACACCACTGATAATCCCTTATTCAAGGAAATCTTGCAGACAAAATACGAGGAGCTTGTAGATGTCAACCTCTACTACACCGAATGTCCGAACAGCGCACCCGTATCATGTACGCATTTGAAAATATGGTGGTTGTATCGATCACCG
>CADCPT010000031.1 GCA_902803385.1 uncultured Ruminococcus sp. | reverse complement strand
TATTTAGTTTTTTCAGAGGTGCCAGGCGCAAAGCGCCTGGCACCTCTGAAAAAACAATGTTTAAGTAAGTTCGCCGCAAGGTAGGCAAACGGGGGGCGTTATAGCACTTTATTCCGCTTTGGCAAAGCCAAAGCGAACAACAATTGTTCATTTCTCATTGCTAATTAGAAAAGCACCCGGCACCCCTGAAAAAACACTATAAAAAGTGCGCCGCAGGGCAGGCGCACGAAGATATGAGCGAACCGGCAGTGCAGGCACTGCGTCCTGTAAGCTAAAAACTATTGACAAATCAGTCATTTTAAGAGATAATATGGTGTGTATATCCTGCACCACTTAAAAGATCAAGGAGGAAGGAAAATGGGTTATACTATTGCTCAGAAAATCATCAAATCTCACCTGCTCAGCGGCGAAATGACTGTCGGCAGCGAGGTCGGACTTAAGATCGACCAGACGCTCACTCAGGACGCGACAGGTACAATGGCTTATCTTGAATTTGAGGCTATCGGTGTTCCGCGCGTAAAGACAGAAAAAAGCGTTGCTTATATCGACCATAACACTCTCCAGACAGGCTTTGAAAATGCGGACGACCACCGCTTCATCCAGTCTGTTTGCAAAAAGCATGGAATATATTTCTCACGTCCCGGAAACGGCATTTGCCACCAGGTGCATCTTGAGCGCTTCGGTAAGCCGGGAAAGACTCTTATCGGTTCAGACAGCCATACCCCCACAGGCTGCGGCATAGGTATGCTTGCTATCGGCGAAGGCGGACTTGATGTTGCTGTTGCTATGGGCGGCGGCGCATATTACATATCAATGCCTAAAATGGTAAGGATCAACCTTACCGGCAAACTTCAGCCGTGGGTCTCGGCAAAGGATATAATCCTTGAGGTTCTGCGCATAATGTCCGTTAAGGGCGGCGTTGGCAAGATCATAGAATACGGCGGAGAGGGCGTTAAGACTCTTACCGTTCCGGAGCGTGCTACCATAACCAATATGGGCGCCGAGCTTGGCGCGACCACATCTGTATTCCCTTCAGACGAGATCACAAAGGAATTTATGAAGGCTCAGGGCAGGGAAGAGGACTGGTCCCCTCTTGCAGCAGACGAGGATGCTGTATATGACGAGATGATCGATATCGACCTTTCAGAGCTTGTTCCTATGGCAGCATGCCCCCACAGCCCCGACAATGTAAAGACTATAGAAGAGATAGGACCTCAGAAAATAGACCAGGTCTGCATCGGCTCCTGCACGAACTCCTCATATCTTGACCTTATGAGAGTTGCAGCTATTCTCAAGGGCAAGACCGTTGCTGACGGCGTGTCTCTTGCAATTGCCCCCGGCTCGAAGCAGGTATACAATATGCTTGCAAGAAACGGCGCGCTTGCCGATATCATAGAAGCCGGCGCAAGAATTCTCGAATGCGCCTGCGGTCCGTGCATAGGCATGGGTCAGTCGCCTAACAGCAAGGGTATCTCACTTCGTACCTTCAACCGTAATTTTGAAGGCAGAAGCGGCACAAGAGACGGTCAGATCTATCTTGTCAGCCCGGAGACCGCCGCTGCCTCCGCTCTTACCGGTGTATTCACCGACCCGAGAACTCTCGGTGATGCCGTTAATATCCCGCTTCCCGAAAAATTTGATTATAACGACAATATGGTCATTGCTCCTGCTCCCGTTGAGGAAATGGACAGCGTAGAGATCCTCAGAGGACCCAATATAAAGCCCTATCCCGAAACTGCCCCCCTTGCTGAGAGCATCCACGTTCCTGTTTCTCTCAAGGTCGGCGACAATATCACAACAGACCATATCATGCCTGCAGGCGCGAAAATACTTCCCCTGCGTTCCAATATCCCGGCTATCTCACAGCACTGCTTCACCGTTTGTGACAAGGACTTCCCCGAAAGAGCAAAGTCTCTGGGCAGCTCCGTCATTGTCGGCGGCGTAAACTACGGTCAGGGCAGTTCCCGTGAGCATGCTGCTCTTGCTCCGCTGTATCTCGGCATCAAGGCTGTTGTTGTAAAGAGCTTTGCGCGTATACACAGAGCAAACCTTATCAATGCAGGCATCCTTCCTCTTACCTTTGTTAATGAGGCCGATTATGACAGCATCAGCGAGGGCGACGAGATATCTCTTCCTGATGTCCGCAGGCTGATCTCTGAGGGTAAGGAAGAGCTTACCCTTGTAAACAAGACGACCGGCAAAGAGATAAAGGTCCTCTGTGAGCTTTCCGACAGGACAAGGGATATAATCCTTGCAGGCGGACTTCTTGACTATACAAGGAATAGCTGATAGCTTATAGCTGTAGTACACCATATTACGCTTTGGCGAAGCCAAAGCGAACATCAATTATTAATTCTTGATTATTAATTATTAATTCCCCGCGCCGCCTGCGGCATAAGGGATGAAGGGTCTGATAATAATGGAAAAGATAAAAATGACTACCCCCATCGTTGAGATGGACGGCGACGAAATGACCAGGATCCTCTGGAAAATGATAAAGGACAAGCTGATATGCCCCTTTGTTGAGCTAAACAGCGAATACTACGACCTTGGTCTCGAAAACAGAGAGCGCACCAAGGATCAGGTAACCGTTGACAGCGCCGAGGCTACAAAGAAATACGGCGTAGCAGTAAAATGCGCAACTATCACTCCCAACGCCGAAAGGGTCAAGGAATATAACCTCACTCAGATGTGGAAATCTCCGAACGGTACCATCAGAGCTATCCTTGACGGAACGGTATTCCGCACGCCTATTCTCGTAAAGGGTATCACTCCCTACATTTCTACCTGGAAAAAGCCTATAACTATTGCCCGTCATGCCTACGGCGATGTTTATAAAAACAGCGAGATGGTAGTTGCAGAGGGCAGCAAGGCGGAGCTTATAGTTACAGACAAGGACGGAAACGAAACACGTCAGCTCATCCACGAATTCAAGGGAAGCGACGGCATTATCCAGGGTCTTCACAATGTTGACAAGAGCATAGGCAGCTTCGCAAGAGCCTGCTTCAACTTTGCTCTCGACAAAAAGCAGGATCTCTGGTTTGCTACAAAGGATACCATTTCCAAGAAATACGATCATCGCTTCAAGGATATCTTTAACGAGATCTTTGAAAACGAATATAAGGATAAATTTGAAGCTGCAGGCATAACATACTTCTATACGCTCATAGATGACGCAGTTGCCCGCGTTGTACGCAGCGAGGGCGGTTACATCTGGGCTTGCAAAAACTATGACGGCGACGTTATGTCCGATATGGTAGCAACTGCCTTCGGTTCACTTGCAATGATGACCAGCGTTCTTGTATCTCCCGATGGTATCTATGAATATGAAGCAGCTCACGGAACAGTACAGCGCCATTATTATAAGTATCTGAAGGGCGAATCCACCTCCACAAACTCTGTTGCAACTATTTTTGCATGGAGCGGCGCGCTGAGAAAACGCGGCGAGCTCGACGGAAACGCAGAGCTTTCTGCATTTGCCGACAGACTTGAAAAGGCGACTATCGACACCATTGAAGACGGTATAATGACCGGCGACCTCTGGCTGCTATCAACGCTTGAAAACAAGCAGAAGGTAGACAGCGAGACCTTCCTCGATGAGATAGCCAAGAGACTTGCATAAGGTGTTTTGGATTAGATAACAAAAACCATTATACATTTTTGTGCGTTTTTCTACATTGCGTTTTCTATAAATCACTTGCTTTTTTTGCGAAAAGTGATATAATTAGTTAAAGTCAAAACTATACCAAGGAGGTACAATACTATGGCTTACAAGATCAGCGACGAGTGCATCGCTTGTGGTGCATGTGCAGCAGAATGTCCTGTAGAGGCTATTTCTGAGGGTGACGGCAAGTATGAGATCAATCCCGATGTTTGCATCGAGTGCGGTGCTTGCGCAGACACCTGCCCCGTAGGCGCTCCTTCACAGGAATAATTCCGGCGATAACTGAATAACATAAAACACTTCCGGCGAATTGATCGTCGGAAGTGTTTTTGCTTAAAAAACGGCTTTTTATGTACTGTACAGCGTTCACGCCCGGCCGTGCCTTCGGCACGACCCGGCTGTTTTTTTTAATTTATTTTTTTCATAGGGACTGTCGCGAAATAAGGATTCTGACGGCAACCCCCTTGAAGCCAGCCAAGTGCGCCCGTAGGAAGTGCCCTTGGGGTGCGCCTACCTTGCGGCGCACTTTTATTATAGTGTTTTTTC
>CADCPT010000030.1 GCA_902803385.1 uncultured Ruminococcus sp. | reverse complement strand
GTTAAATTCCGCATAGCATCGTTGTCATCCTTGCCTGGCGCCAGCCAAGCGGCGTCTTCCGCCTCGCTCTGCGAAATTTTCCGCTCAGATCTTTTTCGCCCTGTCTGTCTGATATAGTATGAAAAAACAATATAAAAAAAGTGCGCCGCAGGGTAGGCGCACTTTCAAAACAGCATGCTTTATGCTGTTGTCTTTTTGCTTCGTTTTTTAGCGCCGAGAGTCTCTGTTTTGCGGCGGCGCTTATGCTTTCTTTCGACCACCGGCTCGCCCTCTCCGCGCACCGCATCGGCAGTGATAACTATCTTGCTGATAGTCTCGTCGCTCGGAGCTTCATACATAAGGCTCTTCAACAGCTCCTCCATAATGGAGCGGAGTCCTCTTGCGCCGGTATGGCGCTCTATCGCCTTTTTGGCTATCTCGGTCAGAGCTTCATCTTCAAACTCAAGCTCTACTCCGTCGATCGCAAACAGCTTTTTATACTGCTTTATAAGCGAATCCTTCGGTTCCTGAAGGATCCTTACAAGAGCAGCCTCGTCAAGTCCGTTAAGAGCGGTAATGACCGGAAGTCTTCCCACAAGCTCAGGTATAAGGCCGAATTTCACAAGATCCTGAGGTATTACCTCCTGCATCCAGCTTGTTGTGTCAAGCTCGGTCTTGGTTTTAAGCTCGGCATTGAAGCCGAAGGTAGAGCTGCCCTGTCTGCGCTCAACGGTCTTTTCAAGTCCGTCAAAGGCGCCGCCGCAGATAAAGAGGATATTCTCGGTGTTTATCTGGATAAACTCCGCCTGCGGATGCTTTCTGCCGCCCCCGGGAGGTACATTTGATACCGTACCCTCAAGTATCTTCAGCAGAGCCTGCTGAACACCTTCGCCGCTGACATCGCGGGTTATGGAGGGGTTTTCGGATTTGCGGGCTATCTTGTCGATCTCGTCAACATAAATGATGCCGCGCTCTGCTCTTGCAATATCAAAATCTGCTGCCTGGATAAGCCTCAGAAGTATGTTTTCAACATCCTCACCGACATAGCCTGCCTCTGTAAGAGTGGTAGCGTCCGCAATGGCAAAGGGAACGTCAAGGATCCGCGCAAGCGTCTGCGCTAGAAGTGTCTTGCCGACGCCGGAGGGACCTAAAAGAAGGATATTGCTCTTGTTGAGGGCAACATCGTCCTCTTCGTGATAGTTGATGCGCTTGTAGTGGTTATAAACGGAAACGGCAAGAGAAATCTTTGCCTCATCCTGACCTATTACATATTCATCAAGGTGAGCCTTTATCTCCATCGGCTTGGGAAGCTCGCTCACGCTCCTGAAAAACTCCTCGTCGATAGAGTCGTCGTCAAGACCGCCGTTGTTGCGCAGAATGGAATTGCAGAGCATTACACATTCGTCGCAGATGAAAGCTCCCGCGCCCTGTATGATCCTTCCGACTTCCTCCTGGGGCTTGCCGCAGAAGGAGCAGGTTATCGTCCTTTTGGTATCGTCCTTGTTAGGCATTTATGCAGCTCCTTACCGTTGTGTGATAACTTTGTCGATCAGTCCGTATTCCATTGCCTGCTGTGCTGTCATGAAATTATCCCTGTCAGTATCCTTTACGATGATGTCATAGGGCTGACCCGTCCTCTCCGAGAGGATCTCATTCAGCTTTTTCTTTGTCTGTACTATATGCTCGGCGTGGATCATAATATCCGTTGCCTGACCCTGAGCGCCGCCGAGGGGCTGGTGGATCATTATAACGCTGTTGGGCAGTGCATAACGCTTGCCCTTTGTTCCTGCTGCAAGAAGGAAGGCGCCCATAGAAGCTGCCATACCCATGCAGATGGTAGAAACATCGCACTTGATGTACTGCATCGTATCATAAATAGCCATACCGTCGGTAACGGAGCCGCCGGGGCTGTTGATATAAAGGCTTATGTCCTTTGTTGCGTCCTGACCCTCAAGGTAAAGGAGCTGTGCAACGACAAGGCTTGCCGTAACGTTATTGACTTCCTCGGTAAGCATTATTATTCTGTCGTTAAGAAGTCTGGAATAGATATCATAGGAACGCTCGCCGCGGTTTGTCTGTTCTACAACATAGGGTACGAGTGCCATATAATTACCTCCGTTTCAAATTATATATTATTATAGTCGTTATTATTCAGACTATACAGCACCCGGCGGAGTTCTCCTCCGCCAGACTTTTTTCATTATTATCCGGCAGCCTTTTCAACTGCATTTTCCTTAACAAGCTCCATAGCTCTTTCTGTTTCGATATCGCCTGCGATATCTCCGCGTGAGAATGCTGTCTTTACTCTTAAAACATCAACATTGTAGGTCGAAGCAAGCTCATTGTATTTAGCCTCAACATCCTCGTCTGTTGCCTTTATGCCTTCAAGCTCTGCAACCTTTTTGAGAGCAAGACGAAGCTTTACCTGAGCCTCTGCTCTGTCGCGGTAGGTATCGCGGAGTTTCTCTTCCGTAAGGCCTGTATACTGCATATAGGTGTTGAGATCGAGACCCTGGCTGCGAAGGTTCATTGAGAATTCATCAACGATACTGTCAAGCTGGTTTTCATACATAGCCTCCGGTACCTCAGCCTCAAGCAGCTCGATAAGCTTATCAGCTATCTGGTTTTCCTTGCTTGTCTCTGCTTCCTTCTCGCGTGTCTCGGCAAGCTTTGACTTAAGGTCAGCCCTGTATTCGTCAACTGTATCAAATTCGCTGACATCCTTTACGAATTCGTCATCGACCTCGGGGAGCTCATGTGTCTTGACTTCATGCAGCTTTATCTCAAACTGGACAGCCTTGCCTGCAAGCTCGTCTGCCTGATAATCCTCCGGGAAGGTAACGTCGATGGTGAATTCCTCGCCTGCCTTATGACCTACGACCTGCTCCTCAAAGCCGGGAATGAAGCTGCCGCTGCCGAGAGTAAGGCTGTAGTTTTCTGCTGTGCCGCCGTCAAATGCTTCACCGTCAAGGATGCCCTTGAAATCGATAACTGCAACATCGTCGTTTTCTGCAGCTCTGTCTTCAACAGTTACAAGACGGCTGTTTCTCTTCTGTACCTTCTTGATCTCTTCGTCGATATCCTCGTCTGTGATATCGAGAGAAACGGGAGCAAATTCGATGCCCTTGTAATCCTTGATGTTTGTTTCCGGCTCTGATGTAACAACTGCCTTGAATTCGAGTCCGTCCTTTTCAGCCTTGATAACGTCGAGGTCGATCTTGTCTCTTACGAGTGTGATGCCTGCTTCTTCGGCAGCCCTAACGATAGCAAGAGGATAGATATCCTTTATTGCATCCTCATAGAAAACGCCCTCGCCGTAAGCCTTTTCGATAAGTCTTCTGGGAGCCTTGCCCTTGCGGAAGCCGGGAAGGGAAATAGACTTTACTTGCTTTTTAAACACTCTGTCTACTGCCTTCATGAATGTCTCGCCGTCTACCTCAACAACGAGCTCGTAGCGGTTTGTGTCTACCTTTGTGGATGATTTAAGTGCCATTTTATTTTCCTCCGATTTTTTATGAAGCTTTTGCTCCTGTATTTTGCGGCTGTCGACCGCAGTCTGCTTTAAGGCGCCCAACGGTTTCCCGTCCCGTGCGGCAAAGCCGCCATCAATAAAGCTGACCAACCTATATTATAGTATAGAAAAAAACAATAGTCAAGGGAAAAATATCCACTTCTAAACTGTTATTCTAAACTGTTCACATACAAACTGCTGCTTTGCATAGCTGAGCAATGCTTGTCAGACCACAACGTGCGCCTACCTTGCGGCGCACTTATTATATAGTGTTTTTTCGTAGGTGCCAAGCGCTTCGCGC
>CADCPT010000029.1 GCA_902803385.1 uncultured Ruminococcus sp. | reverse complement strand
TGAAAAAACACTATAATAAAGTGCGCCGCAGGGTAGGCGCACGCCGTTATAACGAAGGAGCCGTAAATTATTTCACAGCCCCTGAAAAAAACAAATTTTTACCAGCCCGGTCGTTGCGCAGCAATGGTCGGGCGATCAGTCGTACAGATGCATATGAAGCCGTTTTTCTCCTGAAAAACTAAACAATAATTATTAATTATTAATTATTAATTATTAATTATTCAGTGCTTCCGCCATTCCCTTCATTGCTTCAAGACATATCCCGGCATGTTTCCAGAAATTCTCAACGGATATGCCCTCGTCAACATCGTGGATGTGCGTTTCGTCGCCCGGGAATGCAGGACCGAAGGCTACGCCGTGGTTTTTCAGCGTTCTTGCATAGGTGCCGCCGCCTGTGGAATATAACTCTGCCTCCTCGCCCGTAAAGTCCTTGTATGCCTTTTTAAGTATCTGTATCACAGGGGCATCGGCGTCCATATTAAGAGGAAGCTCATGGCCTATCACCCTTGCCCTGAGTCCGTCGTAGGAGGCGCGCTCTCTTATCTTGTTGCATATCTCGGAGCTGTCCGCTGTGACAGGATAGCGAATATCAAGATATGCCCTCGATACGTTGTCGTCTATATCGACCCTGCCGAGATTTACGGTAAGAGCGCCGGAAAGCTCATCCGAGCAGGCTATTCCGAGAGACATACCGTCTGTTTCAAGTCCTATGGCATCATCAAGAAAACCGCACAGGCTGCCAAGCACTGTCTGACCGAAATCCGCCGCAAGTATGCGGATAAGGTGAGTTGCGATGTTAAGACCCTTTTCGGGCGTTGAGGCATGAGCTGCCGTTCCCGTGCCGTCTATACGAAGACCGTCCATCGTATAGATAAAATCATATTGGCCGGGCTTTGCGTCGGCAAAGCGCCTGAGCTGGTGATCCTCCGTTTCGGTGCAGTCAATAAGTGCATATGCCTTTGAAGGCACCGCATTTATGGCGTTTCCTGCATGAAACTCCGTCAGAGTTGTACCGTCATGATAAGGCGAGGTTATCTCGATGTGAAGTATGCCCTTTTCCTTCAGGCAGATGCCGTAATCAGAATCGGGAGTAAAAGCCATTTCCGGCATTTCCTCCGATACAAAATACTGTTCCATATCGTCCATACCGATCTCTTCGGCAGCTCCGAGGATAAGCCTTATGCGCCCGTCCGGCTCAATCCCGTTGTCCTTCAGAGCCTTCAGGCAGTAAAGAGCGGTTATAGCAGGTCCCTTGTCGTCAACGACGCCTCTGCCGAGATAGCGTCCGTCCTTTTCCGTGAGGCTGTAAGGCTCAACGCTCCAGCCTTCGCCGGCAGGAACAACATCTACATGAGCAAGCACCGCACAAAGCTTTTCGCCGCTGCCGTACTGTACATGAGCGCATATCGGGCTGACCTTTTTTGTCTCGAAGCCCATTTCGGCCGCCCTGGAAAGAACAAAATTCAGAGCCGCCTCTGCTGACTGCTTATCGTTTGCAGACACCGAGGGTATCTCGGCAAGAGCCTTGAGATCACTCAGCAGTTCTTCCTTATAATCGTATATCTTCATTCCGAATGACATATAACCATCTCCGTCAGTCATTTATGATCGTTTTTTCGACCGTATAACGCGGTCTGTGTTTTGTTTCGCTGTATATCTTGCCGACATACACTCCGACTATTCCTATGCACAGCATCTGAAGTCCGCCGAGGAACCACACTGAGCATATAAGCGAAGTCCATCCGGCAACGCTGCTGCCGATAATAAAGGATACAAGACCGTATATCAGTCCTATTATACTCAGCAGACAGATAGTTATTCCAAGATTCGCAATAATGCGTAAGGGCTTTACACTGAATGAGGTGACTCCGTCAAGAGCAAACTTCAACATTTTGCGAAGCGGATATTTGGACTCACCGGCAAAGCGCTCGTGCCTTTCATAATAGACATAATCGCTGCGGAAGCCGATAAGCGGAACTATGCCCCTCAGGAAAAGATTCACTTCCTTATATTCGGAGAGAGCCTCCAGCGCCTTGCTGCCCATAAGACGATAATCTGCATGGTCATATACTATCTCAACTCCGAGGGTCTTCATAAGCTTATAATAGCTTCTTGCTGTATTTCTTTTGAAGGCAGTATCAGTTTTGCGGCTGCTGCGCACCCCGTAAACCACTTCGCAGCCCTCGGTATATTTTTCTACAAACTGGTCAAGCACCTCTATATCATCCTGCAGGTCGGCATCAAGTGATATCGCACAGTCGCAGTGCTCCTTTGCAGACATTAGTCCTGCAAGCAGGGCATTCTGATGCCCTCGGTTATGGCTGAGCTTTATGCCGCCCACATATGTGTTTTCTGCCGAAAACTGTTCTATCAGCTCCCATGTTCTGTCGCGGCTGCCGTCGTCCACAAAAAGCATGCGGCTTTCCTCTGAGGCTTTTCCGTCCGATATCATGGAGGAAAGCTTTGCCGTAAGCCTTTTCACAGTTTCCGGCAGAACTTCTTCTTCGTTATAGCAGGGAACAACAAGGTATACTACTGGCATTTTCTTTCTCCCGTCATACATTCTGAGTGCTCTGCACCTGACACGGTATTATATCATATTTTTATAGAAAAATCAACATAAACAGTTTATTTTTCGGCGTTATGCCGCAACCCGAACATGTCTTCGGCAGGACCCGGCAATAAAAAGTAAAAAGCGGCGCTCCGTCAGAAGCGTCGCTTTAAATTCAGGGTGAAATTATTGAATCGAGCCATCAAGATAACGCTCGAGTTCCTCCTCATCCCTCTTCTGCTTCTCTTTGAAGATAAGAAACGCGGTAACGGCAGCTGTAATTGCAGCAACACCGCCGATCACGGATATAAGCACAGTAAAAACAGTCTTGTTCATAGGTTATACCTCCAGTCAGATTCTTTTAATAAATTATATAACAATCATTTAAAAATGTCAATATAAAACCATAAATTTTGTACAGTTTTTTACGTTTTCACATACAAGCAATGCTTGTCAGACCACAACGTGCGCCTACCTTGCGGCGCACTTATTATATAGTGTTTTTTCGTAGGTGCCAAGCGCTTCGCGC
>CADCPT010000028.1 GCA_902803385.1 uncultured Ruminococcus sp. | reverse complement strand
AAGGGTATTGGCTCTGCCGGACAAAAATACCGAAAAAAAGGATGACATCAACAGAATAACCCTTGTAGACGGCAAAATGCCGGAATCTGAGGGTGAATGTCTGATGGACTCCTATCATTTTGATTCGCTGAAATATAGTATCGGCGATACGATAGCTTTTAATGAAAAATCCGGAACGGCAGATACCTCAGACAGCATAAAGCATCTTGAATATAGAATTGTCGGAACAGTTATGACGCCGATGTATATTACATATCAGAGAGGTAATACAAATATTGGCTCCGGTAATATAGGCTTCTATATTTATACAGATCCTGCTGAATTCTGTTTTGAAAGATATACCTGCGTTTACCTTACCACTAATAAGCCGGAGGGCATTTCCTGTTTCTCGGATGAATATGATGAATTGATAATGACACAGAAAGCCGAATATGAAAAGCTTGGCGAAGAACGGTCGGAAGTATTCAGAAGTACTACATATCATGATGCAAAAAAAGAGCTTGAAGACGGCAAAAAGACATACAATGAGGAAAAGGAAAAGGCAGAAAAGGAAATTGCCGATGCAGAGAAAAAGATAAGTGACGGAGAGAGGGAAGCTGAAGAAAAATTCCTTGAAGCAGAAAAAAACATAGCTGATGCAGAAAAAAAGCTTGAAGATGGAAAAACAGAGCTTGAAAAAGGAAAAAAAGAATACGAGCAGATGGTCATACAGGGCGAAAAAGCACTTGAGGACGGGCAGAAGCAGTATGAAGAAGGCAAGGCTGAGTACGAAAAGGGCAAGAAGGAATTTGATCAGAAGATCTCTGCTGCAGAAAAGGAGCTTGACGAGGCGCGCATTGAATTCAATAAGCAGTATAATGAGTTTTACCGTTCCACAAAACCGTCTGCCGAAAGAAAGCTTGATACTCTTAAAAACAGCATAGAGCTGTATGAGGGTCTGATCGAGAAACTGAATAACTGGGCTGATCAGCGTGGGATCGCCGTCGACCCTGAAAGCAGCACAGCAAAAAAAATAAAAGAGTACGAAGAAAAGCTTGACGAATATGAAAAGCAGTATAATGAAGGCGTAGCTGCACTCAGCGCGGGAGAAAAAGAGCTCTCTGACGGTAAAGCTCAGCTTGATGCAGCTCAGCAGGAGCTTGATGCTCAGAAAGCAGAATATACGGAAAAGCTTTCCGAGGCTAAAAAGACGCTCGATGCTGCTGCAGCTTCACTTAAAGCCGGTAAAAAGGAGCTTGAGGACGGAAAGAAAGAGGGGCTCAGAAAGCTTGAAGAAGCAGAAAAACAGATAGCCGACGGCGAAAAGGAACTGGAAAAGGGCAAAAAAGAACTGGAGTCCGGAAAAAAGACCGCCGAGGCCGAGCTTGAAAGCGCTCGTGAAAAGCTTGAAAGCGGCAGAAAGGAAGCGGAAAAGAAGCTTTCCGATGCAAAGGATAAAATATCGTAAGCAGAGGAAATGTTGAGAAAAATAGAAGACCCGAAATGGTATGTATATACAAGGGATGATAATCCGGGCTTTTCAGGTATCGTCGAGGACGCAGAGCGTGTTGACAATGTTGCAAGGGTATTTCCCGTGTTCTTTATGCTTGTTTCCCTGCTTGTCTGCCTGACATCTATGACAAGAATGGTAGAGGAGAGGAGAACAGAGATCGGAACGCTGAAGGCACTCGGCTACTCTGATTCCTCAATCGCGCTGAAATATTTTTCATATGCGGCATCAGCCTCAATTATCGGCAGCCTGATCGGATCTTTTATCGGTGTTCTGACGCTTCCGGATATAATAGTGCGTACCTACAACATCATGTATATACTTCCGCCGCCAAGGCTTGTGATATCCTGGGTCGGCGTTATACTATCGACATTGCTCGGGCTTGTATGCACATGCGCTGTTGCGACCTTCGCCTGTCTCGGCGAACTGAGACTGAACCAGGCTGTGCTTATGAGGCCAAAAGCCCCGCGCCCCGGCAAGAGAATACTTCTTGAATATATCCGCCCTGTATGGAGCCATATGAATTTCACTTCCAAGGTATCTGCAAGGAATCTGTTCAGGTATAAGGCGAGGTTTTTAATGACTGTCCTTGGTGTTGCAGGCTGTACGGCTCTTATAATAGGCGGATGCGGACTAAAGGATTCCATATCTCTTGTTGCCGACCGTCAGTTCGGTGAGATCACAAAATATGACCAGATATTTGCTCTCACAAAGGACAAAGACCTTGAAGACGGAAATACACTTGTTTCTGAGTTCAGAGAAGACGACAGGTTTTCTACTGTTCTTCTTTCGGATATCAAAAAGTGTCATGCCTTCAAGGGAGAAGCTGCTTACCGTAATGATATGAGTATCATAATCCCTGCAGAGAAAGAAGGCTTTGATAACATTTTTACTCTGAGACACAGATCGGATCATTCACCTGTAAAATTCGATGATGACAGCTTTATCATTACCGAAAGACTTGCAGAGGTTTTAGGTGTAAAAGCAGGCGATGAGATCACCTTCACCGTCGGTGACGACAGCTATAAGGCAATAATAACTGACATTACGGAAAACTATGCGAACAATTACATCTACATGATGCCGTCAAAGTATGAAACTATCACCGGCAGAAGCTGTTCCTTTAATGTTATTTATACTCAGCTCACCGAAAAAGGAAAAGAAGAAGACAGACAGATAGCGGACAAATGGATGAAAAACGATGATATAATGACAGTTATGCTCATAAGGGAGCAGGTCGAGCAGATAGAGAATTCTCTGCAGTCGCTTGATGTCATAACGCTGGTTCTTGTTGTCTGTGCAGGTATTCTTGCTATGGTGGTGCTATATAATCTTACAAACATCAATATTGCTGAAAGGGTGCGTGAAATTGCGACCATCAAGGTACTGGGCTTCTATGATCTTGAAACGGCAAACTATATTTACAGGGAAAACATTATTCTGACCCTTACCGGTGCAGCAGTAGGTGTGCCTCTCGGTACTGTTTTTTCAAGATTCATTGTTCAGGCGATCCAGATGGATATGGTAATGTTCCCTCTGTATGTATCTGTTTACTCTTATCTTCTCGGAGTGATACTTACCATTCTGTTTTCCCTTGCAGTCAATTTTATTATGTACTTCAAGATGAGGAAAATAAGCATGGTGGAATCGCTCAAATCCATTGAATAAAAATGATTCCTGTTGAGCGCCTACACTGCGGTGCCGGCGTGCCGCCGGTGTCAAATCGCGCTGTCGCATTAACTCTGCACCGTCCGCCCGACCGTGCCTTCGGCGCGACCGGGCTGCTAAAAATTTGTTTTTTCAGGGGTGCCAGGTGCGAAGCGCCTGGCACCCCTGAAAAAACACTATAATAAAGTGCGCCGCAGGGCAGGCGCATCCCCAAGGCACTTCCTATGGGCGCACGAAATACGCAAACCACTAAAGGCACCGGTTTTATCCGGTGCCTTTAATGTTTAAGGAAGTTATACGATCAGGATTGTAATAAGCGTTTCAAAAGCTTGTGCGCGTCCGGCACAAACACCCCGGAATCAAAGGCAGCTCTTTCGGTGAAGGAGCCTGTATTCTGTCCGGGTATAACATCAGGCTTATAAAGCAGATAGGGCAGGGGAGGACAGACGGAAACAGTTTCTGCCGCAGAAGGCAAAGACAGAATAAGTATCCCGCCGTCTGAACCTGCAAGCTTTTTAAGCTCAGGTATGATATTTCTGTCAGTATCTTCAAGAAGACTGACGGTATTATCGGAAAAATCAAGGTCAAGTATTATTCCTTCGACAGTCCTCTCGGAATAGTCGAGCGCTTCTTCAACAGATGAAAAACGCTTCATCCCGGCAGCAAGACAAAGACCTGAAACAGCAGGATCCATGCTTACAAATGAAAACTTTGAAAAGACATCCGCAGCCATGTGAATATCAGGCATTTCTCCGGCTTCCGTAAACCACAGAGCTGATATTTCTTCTCTGCCGTCACTTCTGCGAAGTGTATTTACAGGATGATCTGATAATAGTTCATGGCTTTTTTCGATAAGCTTTATAAACGGCGCTGAGATATCACCGTGAGGAAGAGCCTTATCATATGCTGTTCCGCTGCTGTGTGGTCTTGTGAAATGGCAGCCCTCTGTATCTCCGTTTTTCCAGACCAGACAGCACTTTTCAGTGTGGACAAACCGAAGTACGCTGCCCGAAAGCTCTTCGGAAAGAAAAGAGAATATCTCTGCGTATTCCTTTGAAGTGATATAGGTACATGGCTTTACAAGCACAGGATCAGACTCATCACTGTACACAAAGCTGACCAGCTCGCAGCGAATACAAACATCTCCCGGAACGATACCGCTGAAAGAAGAATATACCTCAAACGGCAGAGGAGAAACTGCACGCTCATCCTCAAAGCCGAGAAGCGAATACAACGAAGCAAAGGCTTCCGGAATATTATGACGGTTTAGCCGTACAAGACCTGTTTCACTGACTGCAGCAAGTGAATCTATCAATGGAATCGAAGCACTGCACAGAGGTGTGTCATTTTTATTGTCAGAAAACACATTTTTAGATATTCCTCTGCATAGGAGAACTGCATACTTCATAAATAACCGCCGATTTTCTCAGAATACTTATACATTATACTCTATCAGAAGCACTTAATCAAGTGTTCTGACGCTCACGGCTTGAATTATTTCTATACACATGGTATTATCATTTTAAAATCAACTTATCGGTGGTAATTATGAGCTATTATATGACAATTGACCTTCATGGCCTTACAAAAGAAGAAGCAAAGAAAAAGCTTTGCAGTGTATTATCGTCACTTCCTGGTGATGTTGGAGAGCTGACAGTCATTCATGGATATCACAGCGGTACAGCTCTTCAGGGAATGATAAGATGCTTCAGGCATCCAAAGGTCGAAAGAAAGATACTGTCACTCAATCAGGGTGAAACAGTATTTGTTATAAAAAAATAGGGTTGCTGCACTAAAAAAATCCGGCTTCATATGCATCTTTATGACTGTCCGCCCGACCGCGCCTTCAGCTCGACCGGGCTATTAAAAAACACTATAATAAAAGTGCGCTGCAAGGTAGGCGCATTTTACCCCCGAATCACAGAAACATTGTATTTT
>CADCPT010000027.1 GCA_902803385.1 uncultured Ruminococcus sp. | reverse complement strand
ATACATGTATAAATAATCGATAAAATCAACTACCATTAGCATGTATAAAATACAATTAGGAAGAACTATCAATATCTTTTGCTTAGTAGTAAGCGGCTTTTTTCCGGTTTCCTTATCCATATCTTCACCACCTTGAATCATTTCCGTTTTCCATTACAAGAGTAACGTAATCAAGCTCTGTATTGTTTTTTAGGTCAAAACATTTTTTGCTGCATTCCTGAATGCCATATTCATTTTCATATATGGTCGTCTGGACAATGATAGGCAGAATAGAACCGTTGGTCTTGAAGTACATAAAGCATTCGTCAACTGAAACGATCCTGTCATATACAACACCGTCAACCTCAATTGAAACATCTGGAACAACAACTACATCCGAATAGTCTTTGTGCGATGAATTCTCTATGATTTCAGCCTCAGACTTGCTTATTGAAGATTTAGATTTACATACAGCATCCTCATAAACATCATAATAATCATTGGTAATCTGTCCATCTATTGTTTTATAATATCTTGTCATTCCATTTTCATAATTGTAGGCTGTAAAAACAAAAGCTTTTTGCTCTTCCTCCAATTGAGTTTTAAGCTCCTCTATTGTGCTTTGACCAGTTGAATTCCCTTTGATGTTCACTGCCGGAGCATCTATTATCCTCCCTGATTCACCCACCATAATACATTTTCCGATAAAATTATTATATGGATCAAAGAAGTCGTTTATCGCATTTGCACGCGATTCCTGAATAGTATAACCATCATCCAGATAATCAAAAAACAAATTCGTCCAAATTTTGAGATTATAAGATTCAACAGAACCACTCCATCCTATTGCGCATTTAGCCCCGGCTACAAGTGAAGCCTGAATAAGTGAAATGTCGTATGGGCTGGGAGAACTTGAGTGCACTACTGCGGATTCACAACAATTCCACAACGCAAGCTTTGTGTTTTTCATTGCCAGGCTGTCGATATCTTGTAGATTTTCATTTGTAATATCCGAACCAACAGGGATATCTGCACGACCTGCAGCTCCATGGCAAGAGATCATAAACACTTCAGCATTAATATTGCTTTCTACATTACCCGTACAATTTCCTGTATAAACATAGAACGGGGAATTCTGGAAATTAGTCGAAAGATACCCCATAGTTGAGCAGGACGAAATGGGAACAGTTGCATGAGAATGTGTATTTAAGTTTCCATAACTGTAATTATTGTAAGTGAAAACATTTGCCTTCTGCCTGTGAACATGTATATTGAATGTTCCTGTTCCGCTTGTCTGGTTATAATGTCTTACGGTAATAACGGCAGTGGCATTTGCCTGCAGATAGAAGCCAATATTGAAATTTCTTCCTTCTCCGCTGTCATCATCAGAATATGTTTGCCACACATGATTGCTGTCGTATTTTCCGAGTGTTCCGTAGGTATCGGTATAACCGTTTGTCTCAACGGCATAAACTCCGGATTGCGTTGCTGTGAAATTATATTCATAGACATCACCGGCATCTAAATATGCCACTATCACCGAATTCAGATCTATCGTACCCACATAAGTAACGGCTTCTGCGTCAACCTGCCCTACGCACAATATGCTTACAAGCAGAACAGCAGAAATGAACAAGGAAACTAATTTTTTCATAGAATCACATCCTTTCTTAAGATTATTATAATCATACGATATTAACAGAATATGTCAGATTTGTTAAATATTTTTAACAATATTCAGATCTCTCACAAATAGTTTATCAGATCGATAGTTGATCGCCGCGCTTCAGACAATTATGAAAGTGCGCCGCAGGGTAGGCGCTCCAGGGGGCACTTCCGAAAAAAAGCAGCCCGGTCTTTATTGAAGGATCAATTCTATGTATTATTTTTATCCGTAATTTTCAGATTGACCAGAAGGATGCCGGAGCATACAAACAACAGAGAAATGCTGTTATTCAAGGTAAAAATGTTTTCCTTGAGAAATATGCCGGACCACATCGTGCCGAATACGGGTATCAGAAGACTGAAAACAGCAACACGGCTGACCGGATTGTACTTCAGAAGCATGGTCCACAGAAGAAAGGCGATCCCTGCCATTGCCGCAAGATATAACAGCAAAAGAATACCTGATACGCTCTCTGATACAAGTCGTCCGCCTGATATACTGCCTGCTGCAATAAGTGCCGCTCCGCCGGATATCAGCTGCCAGGCAGCAAGCTTTGCAGGGCTTCTGCCCCCGGATATTTTTTTTGTAACGATATTTCCTGCTGCGCCTGAAATATTGGACAGTATAACAAGTCCGTCGCCTATAAGCGAAAAACCTGAAAGTCCTTCGCCGGAGGTCATAATAATTATTCCAATAACACCTACAGTGCATCCGGAAAGCTTTCGCAAACCGAATCTGTCATTTTTGAAAAACAAAGCAGATAGGATTACCGAACTGAATGTCGAAACAGATGTCAGTACTGCCGATTTTGTTCCCGTGATGTGAACTATGCCTATGTAAAGCAAAAGATACTGCATAAACGTCTGAAAAAAACCAAGGATACATATGGGCAGAATGTCGTCTTTTTTGGGGATAAGGCTTTTTTTGTTCTTTTCTGTTATCAGCGCAATAATCAATACTATCAGCCCTGCAATAAAAAATCTTGCTCCGGCAAACAGCAGCTGAGACGGAATGTCATTTCCTTCTATGGAAAATAATGTGTATCCGATTTTTATAGCAGGAAAGGCGGTGCCCCACAATAGAGTACAGAGCACCGCCACAGCCGCTACAAAGATCATATTTGTTTTTAGATTCTTTTTCAAAAAAAGACCACCTCATATTGTTTTCAGGCCGGAATGAAATTACCGTTCTTGTCACGATAGAATGCGCTGCCGAAGGGGCTTTCCAGATATTCTATAATGTCAACATCATAATTCGCTATCGTGTTGAGACTGTAGATATCCATTTTTGTAAGATCGTTCATATAGTTTTCGTCTTCGTCTCCCCCAAGGAACCTCCAACCGCTGTCGGGCTGATCCTTTACAGGTTCCTCACGGTACATATATCCGACCATGCATCCGTCAACGGTAATGCGGTCAGTTGCAAAGCATCCGTCCGGACCGTCCCAATCAAGTATCTTTTCAATGCCGGTGCGGGGCAGCAGGCATTTCTTTGACTTTGCATCCTCACATGTGTTTTTGCGGTTTATATCTATAATATCAACGCCTGTAAGAAAGCTTGGCTCTCTGAGTATCGAATCGAAATCGTCTTTGAAGTAATCGTGGTAATACATCGAGCGAAGCTTATTGAAGATCGCCGAATGGCCGTTTTCTATTTTATAAAGCATTTCCTCTTCATAAAGAGGCATTATCTGCAGGAACCGTACCTGTTCTTTGTCGCTTAGCGTGCATACATCTGAAAAATCATCATCGTATTCAATATTGTCGAATATCACGCCGTTGAAGCCCACGCCTCCGTCGAAGACCTCGCCGTATGAAACTGTATGACCGTAGCCTAAAAACGTTCCTTCTGTTTCTATCATTTCTCCGAACTGACGCATGATCCTTGCAGTCCATTGGTATTCTCCTATGACCTGAGACTTTGTAAGCTCTCCGGAAAGGAAGGCACAGAGCTCCACTCTGTGAATATGCTCATTTCCGAGGTCATCTGTTTCAATGCCCCTGTATGCTCCTATACCGATGGTAACAAGCTTATAGAAATCTTTCTGAGCATCCGGAGGGATAAGTATCACGCTTATGGGATGAGGAAATACCTCTCCGTTTTCATTAAAGATGGGGAATAGTTCTCCGTTCTGTCCGAAATATCTTTCAATATGTCTTGTAATAATGTGAAGATCCTCATTATTGTAGGCTTCAAGCTCATCGAGCCTGTCTCCGAAAACATTGTTCCATGCTTCCTCATCAAGCTCCTTGGCAGTAGCGGAAGCGTTTTCAAAAAGCTCATCCTGACCCGTTTCCTGATAGATCAGTGCAATAAGTATCCATGGGTCAACGAGGTTTTCATCTATCCGCAGACATTCCCTGGCTTCTCTGAGAGCTGAACGGTAGTGGTGAAGCCCGTAATATGCTCCGGCAAGCTCCAGATGATAGGCAAAATCATCCTCCTCAGTTTCGTCGCTGACGTATCTGAGTGCATCAAGAGCTTCTCTGAAACGGGAACACTGAGACAGGGAATGAGCAAGGGTAATATACAGATCGACCGTCATTTCATCTTCGTCAAGCTCACGGATTTTTTCGATAGCTGTTTCAAATTCTCCGTTCTGGAGTATTTCGTCAAGCTCCATCAGAAAATCTGCATCCACGGACTGCACCTCCTTTTGTTTTTTAACAGTATAACATGTTTTGGAAAATTAATCAAGCTCTATGATAGCGTCAAGAAGTTCCGGAAGGATCAGATCTTCTGCTCGCTCACCCTGCGGCGGACTTTTATTATAGTGTTTTTTAAGAGGTGCTGCGAGCGAAGCTCGCGGCACCTCTTAAAAAAAACAAGTCTTTGAATAGCCCGGTCGCTGTGCAGCAGCGGTCGGGCTGAGGCATTGCCGACGCGTGCTGTCGCATTAGCATTGTCCCGTCTGCCCGACTGTGCCTTCGGCTTGACCTGGCTGCAAAAAAATTGTTTTTTCAGGGGTGATGGCGCGGCAATAAGCTTTCGGGTGCTGATTCAGAGCGAACGTAGT
>CADCPT010000026.1 GCA_902803385.1 uncultured Ruminococcus sp. | reverse complement strand
AGAAACCCTGATAATTCCTTGCCTTTTTGTTATAAAGAGAGCTGATAACCAGATTCGAACTGGTGACCTCATCCTTACCAAGGATGCGCTCTGCCTACTGAGCTATACCAGCATACAATAGGCTCTCGTAACCGAGAGCCTGAGCGATCCGGAACGGGATCGAACCGTCGACCTCTAGCGTGACAGGCTAGCGTTCTAACCAGCTGAACTACCGGACCACATATTATCAGTCATTTTTGACTGCTCTATTATATTATCATAAAGCATGGTCTTTGTCAATAGTTTTGTTGCAATTTGTTCGTAATCTGAGTGAAAGATACCAAATTTTAATCTGCCCACCTGCATAGCTGACCACTGCTTGTCAGGCCTCAACGTGCACCTACCCTGCGGCGCACTTATTTATAGTGTTTTTTCAGGCGTTACAGCAATTTATTCCGCTTCGGCAAAACCAAAGCGGAATAAAATTGCTCATTGCTCATTACTAATTACTAATTAAAGAAGTGCCCGGTATGTTCATATGGACTCAAATGGTATGCTGTTTTCCTGAGCATAGGTCTGCGCATAGGAGCCCTCTGTGCCCTTTATCGTCAGGGACGGGCAGTTCTCAAAAGCATATATTTCAATTGTAGTCACGCTTTCGGGTATGATTATTTCTTTCAGTCCCGTGCAGCCGCAAAAAGTGTTTGCCTCTATCATTTTTACACCTTTCGGGATAGATATAGATGTCAGGGATGTGCATCCGTTAAAGGCATCGTTATTTATCTGCGTAACACTTTCGGGAATGTTGATCTCCGTCAGACCGACGCAACCCATAAATGCGCTTGGTCCTAAAGTCTTGACATTGCCCGGGATCTTTATGCTTGTCAGACCGACGCATTCGGCAAACGCTGCATTATCTATCAGTGTCAGTCCCTCTGGAAGCTCAACGCTTTTCAGCCCGGTACATCCGGAAAACGCGACGCTTCCTATTGTCTTTACTTTGTCCGGAACGGTTATTTCCGAGATACTTGTGCAGTTGCAGAATGCAAATTCTCCAATGGAAGTAAGGGTATCCGGCAGGGTAATACTATTCACACTGTCACAGATGTTTTCAAGGGGGCTGTACGCAATATCTGTTACTTCCTTGCCGTCGATATGATCCGGAAACGCGATATCTGAATCGTCCCCGTTGTATCTTACCACAGTAATGCTTCCATCCTCGTTTTCCGAATATTCAAAGACAGGTTTTTCTTCACTGCTCTGACCGCTATCTTCGGTATTGCTCTGACTGCTTTCAGCGCTTTCCGGAGCGCTTTTGGACTGTGCGTCGCTGCTTTCTTCTGTATTACTCAGATTTGTAGATGAAGCGTCTGATCCGGAACTGTTATCGTTCTGGCCATTGCATCCGCCGGCAGCTGCTGCAAACAGTACTGCTCCGCACATTAATACCAGTAATGCTTTTTTCATGGTTTTTCCTCCTTATGACGCCGACCCGGCTGATAGTATCACACGGATCCGTGACATTTTGTTGATCTATCGTATTATATAATGTTCTCACTAAAAAGTCAATTGAAACCAAAAAACAGGTTTTTGACGCTATTGTGATTGACAATACACGGAAATTTTGCTACTATAGGTATAAAATAAAAAATAGTGGCGAAGGTGATTAATATGAAAATGAAGCAGCTCATAATTATTATGGTTGCACTGGTCATTGCCGCTCTGATTTTCGGAACCGTAATGTTCTTTACGAAAAATGACCTTCAGAATGCGATCAATAATCCTAAATCCGGTCAGGAATCAACGGATATCAACAAAGAGCTGGAAGAGATACCCAATGAGTTTATATTTATGCAGGTAAATACCTCAAAGGACGGCGCAAAAGGCTCCAGCGGCTTTCTTTTTGACAAGTACGGTAAGTTCCATTATTTTGATGTCAATGTAAGTCCTGATTCGAATGCCGGAGATATCTATGACGAAGCCATCAAACAGAGGAATTATTATGAGCCGGTACAGTACATTGCCGAAGGAGATATACCCACATTATACAAGCTGACTACTGAGGTGGATCCCGATGCAGAGATTGAGGAAATACCGGATAATTCTGAAATAACCACCGAGACATACTATGCAATAAAGTCAGACGGAGTAAAAACATATCCTGTTCTGATTTTTGCGGACGGAAAACACGCAAAGAACAGCAAGGACGAAAGCGCCAAAACGCTGCAGAAGTATTTTCTGAATCTTCACATCTCAAAAATGGACGAGGATCCTTATGTTCCCGTCCCGAGCGACTCTTTCATAAAGGAAATGTCCTCATCAGAAAGCAGCGACACACAGTTCGAAAGCTCTCCGGAAAGCGCTGAGAGCAGTGTAATAGTCAGCAAGACCGAGGAAAGCTCCGGTAGCACATCTGAGCACAGCTTCCCCGAAGGAGCAGTGATAGATTACAATTACGCGATCTACGGCGACTGATACGACCTTTTACAGCATCTGTGCCGTCCGCCAGACCGCTGCTGCGCAGCGACCGGACTACTGAAAAAACACTATAATACATGCGCCGCAAGGCAAGCACGAGGTTCATAAGTACAAAGCGTCTGCCGCAAAGTAAATAAAAAGATCCCCACAAGCAGAAATTCTGTCTGTGGGGATCATTATTATCAGACTGCTCTTTGAACCTTGCCTGAACGCAGGCAACGGGTGCATACATTAACTCTCTTGGGTGTGCCGTTAACGATAGCCTTTACTTTAACTACGTTGGGCTTCCAAGCTCTGTTAGAGCGTCTATGTGAGTGAGAAACCTTTATACCAAAGGTAACTCCCTTGTTGCAAATATCACACTTTGCCATGACTGCACCTCCTAAATATAATCGTTAAATAATCAAGCGGTGCTTAAATTACTTAATCTCTACCTCAGCGCCGACCTCAGCAAGCTTAGCCTTGATAGCCTCAGCGTCATCCTTGCTTACAGCTTCCTTAAGTGTTGTGGGAGCGCCGTCAACAGCAGCCTTAGCTTCCTTCAGGCCAAGACCTGTGATCTCGCGAACTACCTTGATGACCTTGATCTTCTCTGCGCCTGCAGACTTAAGAACAACGTCAAATTCTGTCTTCTCTTCAGCAGCAGCAGCGCCCTCAGCGGGAGCAGCAACAGCAACAGCAGCAGCTGCGCTTACGCCGAATTCGTCCTCTACAGCGTGAACGAGCTCTGAAAGCTCGAGAACTGTAAGACCCTTAAGCTCTTCGATGATATTAGTAACCTTTTCTGATGCCATGATAGTTTACCTCCAATGATAATTTCATTATTAATTGATTATGCCTCTGCGGCAGCTTCCTCTGCAGGAGCTTCGGCAGCAGGTACTTCCTCGCCGCTCTTGTCAACGATAGCCTGTACTGCTCTAGCGAAGGATGCGATGGGAGCCTGGAATGCACCGAGAACATTTGCGAGAAGTACATCTCTTGTCGGGAGCTTTGCAAGGCTCTGGATCTTTTCAAGGCTGATGACCTCGTTGTCGAGGTAACCGCTCTTTACGCTGAATGTCTTATGATCGTCAGCAAACTTCTGGAGAATACGTGCTGCTGCAACGTAATCCTCTTCACTTGTAGCGATCGCTGATGTACCGTTGAGTACCTCATCAAGACCGCTGAGTCCTGCCTTATCTGCAGCTCTTTTGATCAGGGTGTTCTTTACAACTGTATACTTAACGCCTGCTTCTCTGAGCTCACGGCGAAGCTTTGTATCGTCCTCAACGGAGATACCTTCATAGGAAACGATAACGCCTGCAACGGAGTTCTGGATCCTGCTTGCGAGGTCATCGACCAACTGCTGCTTCTGCTCTAAAACCTTCTGACTTGGCAAAACAATTCACCTCCTTAGATTATACGCAAAAAGCGCCTTCCCGTTTTGCGAGAAGGCGCACAAAAAGACTTTGTGATAAACGCGATCTCGGCAGGTAGGGAAACCCGTTACGTCCCGGAGGACACCTGCTGTCTTCGACAGCAACATATGAATTATATCACGCGAAAACGCGTTTGTCAACAGTTAATTTAGCCTCTATCCTCAAGCTATAAGCTATCAGACCGCACCGGAGATCTTAGCCGGGTTGATCTTTACAGCCGGGCCCATTGTTGTAGCAACTGTGCAGGATCTGATATACTGACCCTTTGCAGCAGCGGGCTTAGCCTTGATGATAGCGCCGATAAGAGCATTGAAGTTCTCTTCGATCTTTTCTGTACCGAAGGAAACCTTGCCTATCGGGCAGTGGATGATGTTTGTCTTGTCAAGACGGTATTCGATCTTACCTGCTTTTGCTTCCTTAACGGCTCTTGCAATATCAGGTGTAACGGTACCTGCCTTGGGGTTAGGCATAAGACCTCTCGGACCGAGGATCTTACCAAGACGGCCTACAAGACCCATCATATCGGGTGTTGTGATAAGAACGTCAAAATCAGTCCAGCCTTCTGTCTGGATCTTTGTTGTGAATTCTTCAGCACCTACATATTCAGCGCCTGCTTCCTGAGCCTTGGCAACGTTGTCGCCCTTGCAGATAGCAAGAACTCTTACAGTTTTGCCTGTGCCGTTAGGAAGAACGATTGCGCCTCTTACCTGCTGGTCAGCGTGACGTGAGTCAACACCGAGCTTTACATGAAGCTCAACTGTTTCGTCAAACTTAGCTGTTCCTGTTTTCAGGCAGGTATCGATAGCCTCTGTGGCATCATAAGCTTTTGTTTTGTCGATAAGCTTTGCAGCCTCGACATATTTCTTACCGTGTTTCATTGTTTTCCTCCCTGTTGAGTGGTAAAATCGGATCATTTCCTCCCACCCGGGTCATTAATCTACTACTTCGATACCCATCGAGCGGGCTGTACCTGCGATCATAGAAACTGCTGCCTCTACGCTTGCTGCGTTGAGGTCGGGCATTTTCTGCTCTGCGATCTGCTGTACCTGAGCGCGTGTTATCTTAGCGACCTTCTTCTTGTTGGGTTCGCCTGACGCCGTTTCGATGCCGCAAGCCTTCTTTATAAGAACTGCAGCAGGCGGAGTCTTTGTAACGAATGTGAATGAACGGTCTGCATAAACCGTGATCACTACCGGAATGATAAGACCGGCATCCTTCTTTGTGCGCTCGTTGAATTCCTTTGTGAACGCACTGATGTTTACACCGTGCTGACCTAATGCAGGTCCGACCGGCGGCGCCGGAGTAGCTTTACCGGCAGGTATCTGGAGCTT
>CADCPT010000025.1 GCA_902803385.1 uncultured Ruminococcus sp. | reverse complement strand
CTTGAAACCAGCCAAGTGCGCCCGTAGGAAGTGCCCTTGGGGTGCGCCTACCTTGCGGCGCACTTTTTATAGTGTTTTTTCAGGGGTGCCAGGCGCGAAGCGCTTGGCACCCCTGAAAAAAACAAATTTTAGCAGCCCGGTCGCGCCGAAGGCACGGTCGGCCGGATGGGGCAGTGTTAATGCGACAGCCCCATCTAAAAAACAGCTTTAGCGGCCCGGACGTTCCGAAGGCGCAGTCGTGCTGAATAGGTGCATAGGGGCTGCGGATCATTTCACAGCCCCTGTGAAACGGACTAAAGATCGTCACTAATGGAGTGACATTAATTGATAATCCCCACTGATCCAGATCAGATTACTGGTCTGATGTTATCTTAATATCAAAGCTCTTGAAGGTCTCGTCGTCAAATTCAACGGTGTACAGAGTCTGATATTCCTCGTATTTTTTCTTGACATCCTGCTCGCGCATAGCCTTATCGGCAGTCATTTTCCACACAGGATCGGTGTTTCCCGAAAAGTACATGATATGGTAGCCATAGCTTGTCTTAATTATATCTGTATCTCCCGGCTTGCGTGAAGGGTCAAATATCCAGTCGTTGAATTCCTTGACCATTCGGCCCTCTATAACGTTTTCATAAAGTCCGCCTTTTGATGCAGAACCGGTATCCTCGCTGTAATCCATTGCGAACGAAGCAAATGTATCCTCTGTAGCCTCGCCCTTTTTCCAGTCCTCATAGATAGTTTCGGCCTTTTCCTTTGCCTCTTCATCGGTTCTTTCGTCGCCGCTCTTTATCAGTATGTGACGCACATTCTTGTTTATGGTCTCATCTCTGTAAAGAGTCTTGGTTATGAGATATACGCTGTAGCTTCCCTGATTTTCGATGACCGTTGTGTCCCCTACCTTGCGCTCGGTGTCGAATATCCATTTGTCCGCATCGGTAGCCTCCGACCAATGGTTCATCTGCTTGTTTGCAGCGGCGACCGTGGATTCGATAGCGTTGTTGAAATCCTCTTCGGTTATAGAGCTTTCGGAAGACTCTGCCGTTACCTTTACGAGATTGGGATTAGCTTTAAGATACTGCCTGATGTAATCCTCAAATTCCTCGGGAGTTTTTGAATTTGCGAGAGCGTTTGCGTTTTCCTTCATAACGGACTGCTTTGAGCTGTCGATTATGAATGAACCCTCCTCATTCGTATCGCTGTAGGAGAAGGTATATGTCATATAATCGACCATATCAAAGCTTTTCTGGTTATCCTTGTAATACTTTTCATAATCAGATTCCGTATAATTGAAGGAAGAATACAGCTCATCTGAATACTTCTGTGCAAGCATCGTTATCTTCTGGATGTTTTCTATATCCTCTTTTGTGACCTCAGGTCCGTAATTCTGCTTGATGTATTCATCAACAGTCAGGCTGCTTTCCGCCGCAACGGATGACATGGCATCAAAGCCTGATTCAAGGTTTTTAAGATCGTCTTCGCTGAGGGTCATTCCGCTTGCGGTAGCCGCCTCAGCAAAAACAAGTGTCTGCTCGATATAGCTTTTTGTATAATCGACGAAATAATCAAACCAGGTCTGTTTTTTCTCCTCGTCATAATACTGTGTTTTCAGGCTTTGCGTAGTATCAAAATAGTATGTGCCGTAGCGTGAGCAGAAGCTCTGATACAGATAGTTGAGCAGATATTCAGCTATCGGTTTGCTGATCGTGAAATGATCAGATTTTACTACAACGCCGTTCCCGAATTTTGTATCCTTTTCTGTCTGAGTAGTCTGGGAAGAATTATCCCCGTTCTGATTCTGGTTACAACCGGCAAGCGGCAGAGTGAGCAGCATAGCTCCTGCAACTAAAACGGCAGAGATCCGCTTTGTTACCGATCTTTCGGTTTTTTTCATTGATTTGTCTCTCCTTTCGGCTGATGCCGATTAATACAGTGGTGTGTGTAAGGTTAAAATGATACTATTTTCTGATTGTAAAATAACCTATCATCTATCATAGCAAAAATGCGGCAATTTTTCAACACTTATTTTTGAAAATATAAAAAATAACACCAATGATCCGTTTTTGCTTGACATTTCCTGACTTTACGATAAAATAAGATATAGTTTCAAGGATAATGGATGACATAACGCTTACGGAGGATATTATGGACAGAATAGCAAGTCTTAAACAGTACAGATGCGGCACTGAGGACTTTGATTTTTCTCAGCTTTATCTGAGCTGCGATATAGGGATAAAAACGCTCCCGATAAACGTTCTGATGCTTGAACATCGCAGGCAGGGGCTTATTCTTATAAATACCGGCTGCAGTCTGAGGCTCAGACAGAATCAGTCGGATTATGCAAGGCTGACAGCCTCAAGAAAGCTTGACTTTACTGAAAAGGACACGATAAAAAGCAGGCTGAAAGCCGACGGACTTGACCCGCTGGCTGTCAAGAAAGTACTTCTCACCCACTGCGACCCTGAATGCTGCGGAGGTCTTTATGCACTGCCGAAATACATTATGTATTCCACCGCGCGTGTTCTTGCAACGTTCACGATAGCCGATCCTTCGGACAGGATAATGAAAAGCACCATACCCGAGGAGGATATAACAAAAAAAGCTGCCGGGCTTTACAAAGGCAAATGTCTGCTGAATGATTATTTCAAATGGGTCTTCGATGTTTTCGGAGATGGATCTCTTCTTGCAGTGGATATCAACGGACATTCCGGCGCCATGGCAGGCTATTTTATACCTGAAATGAATATTTTTTTTGCGGCAGATGCTTCCGTGGACGAAACTGCCGTTTACGAGGATCTTGTTCCGTCCGACAAGCTCCTTTCGCTCCAGAGCGACCCTGACGGATATCTGCTTGTTCTGATGCTGCTCAAACGCATGCACCGCGAGCATCCGGAAATAAAAATGTACTTTTCGCACAGTGAAAGCATCAGCTGAGTATCAGGCGCAAAGCCGCCGCCCGACCGCGACTTCGGCGCGACCGGGCGGCTAAAAATTTGTTTTTTCAGGGGTGCCAGGCGCTTCGCGCCTGGCACCCCTGAAAAAACACTATAAAAAAGTGCGCCGCAAGGTAG
>CADCPT010000024.1 GCA_902803385.1 uncultured Ruminococcus sp. | reverse complement strand
GGTAGGCGCACCGGGGGGCACTTCCTTCGGGCGCACTTTGTATAGCGAAGGAGCCGTGAATTATTTCACAGCCCCTGAAAAAACTAAATAAAAGCCGCCCGGTCGCGCCGAAGGCACGGTCGGGCGGAAGCTGCTCTTCTGCGGCGACGAGATTAATGAAAAATATCATTTATTCAGGTGAAATAGTATTACATTCAGTTTGTAGAAAACGGCTTCTGCGGCGTTAGACAATATCGCCAAATCTAAACCGGAATTCGACTTTTCTGTTCGGTAAATAGCCAAATAGGACATTATAGAACAATAAAAGCTATTTAAGTGCATATAAAAACAAGCTAAAAGGATAAAACGAGAGTCGAATATTTTGTGCAAAGTGCTATTTTTATCTTTTAGCATATTCGCTCAATTGCTTATTGCCCTGATGTGCAATTTAAACAAAACAAGAATTTTGAACAGGCAAAAATAACATACCAAGACGGAAAATAATGTGCAGAATAAATAAAAAAAATAACGGTTAAATTTTATAATCACTTGAAAATTCGTCTTTTGGCACAAAATGCGACATAAAAACGGTTGCTAAATTGAAATGAAAATGCTAAAATCATATCAAGGAAAAGCTAGGCTGTATAGTGCGCCCGATTGCCGTAGAGTCGGCTAAGAAGGGATAGCCGGTGGTTGCCTTCGCAATTGACCGGTAACACTGATTCGCAGCAGCGTTGCGAGCGGCAGCAGTCACGGGCAGGCTTACAGCAGCTTTTGAGGAATCTTCGATATTAAGAATGGAGAGTGATCAATGATGAACAACACCCAAACGGTCAGCCGTTACGGCGTAGTTGCAAAAGGTGCATCTGTCGTTCTTTCGGCTGCTCTTCTCGCATCCAGCTTCTCTTTCCTTGGCGGTACGTTTGTCGCTCCGGAAGTTGATGCAGCGACCTCTGTAAACTATATGGTTGCAGATCAGCAGGACGGATCTATCCTGCAGTGCTTCAACTGGTCCTTCACAGCGATCAAGAACAATATGTCCAAGATCGCAGAACAGGGCTTCACGGCGATCCAGACTTCACCGATCCAGACTGCAAAGGAAGGTACCGCAGGCAAAACAGCAAAGGGCTCCTGGTGGGTACAGTATCAGCCGGCTGACTTTACCATCGAGACAAACGCCAACGGCACAGGCGCTCTCGGTACAGCAACAGAATTCAGAGCAATGTGTGAGGAAGCTCATAAATACGGCGTTCGCGTAATCGTCGATGCAGTCCTCAACCATATGGCAAATCAGACCAAAAACAATCTGTCCTCTGCTATTCCCGAGAAATACAGGAACAACAGCAGTTTCTGGCACGACATCAGCAAGAACAGCTGGTATGAATCCCGTTACGATATCACCCAGTTCTGTATGGACGGTGTTCCGGATCTTAACACCGGCAGCCAGGATGTACAGAATGCTGCTATCTCCTTTATGAAGGAATGTATCGACTGCGGTGCTGACGGCTTCCGTTTTGACGGTGCAAAGCACATCGAGGTTCCTGTAGATTCAGGCTTCGGCAGCCAGTTCTGGCCGAATGTCATCGGCACGACAACAAGCTACGCTCAGCAAACAAGAGGCATCACCCCTTATTACTACGGTGAGGTTCTCGATAAGCCCACAGGCGACAGTGATGTATCGAACGGTCAGAATGTCGCAAACAGCTATTCACAGTATATGAGCATCACCATGAGCGGCGTATCCAACAGCATCCGCGGCAGCGTCAACAGCGGCGATGCCAAAGGCGCAAAAAGAAGTGACTACAGCTTTGACGGCGGTGCAGGCTCTGTAAGCGGCAAAAAAGCAGTGCTCTGGAATGAGTCTCACGATACATATCAGGCAGGCTCCTCCAGCGGCGTAAGCGATTACAAAATTAATCAGACCTGGGCGCTCGTAGGTTCAAGAGCGACCTCCTGCGGTATGTATCTTGCCCGTCCTTCAAACTGGGGCTCTGCAATGATGGGTCAGGGCGATGTTACTGCCTGGGCTAATACCGAGGTAAAGGCTGTCAACGATTTCAATAATTACTTTGTCGGCCAGACCGAGTATCTTTCTTCCTCAGGCTCCATC
>CADCPT010000023.1 GCA_902803385.1 uncultured Ruminococcus sp. | reverse complement strand
GCTCGCGCTACCTCTGAAAAAACACTATAATAAACGTGCGCCGCAGGGTAGGCGCACGCGGACGTAAACACGCTTTCCTTTGAAAAAAACAAAATAAAAGCCGCCCGGTCGTTGCGCAGCAACGGTCGGGCGGTGCGCGCTATGGGGCTTTCCGCAAAATAAAAACAAACATTGAAAAAATACCTCTTATGTGGTAAAATTTAATTGATCTTTGCAAAAGAAAAAAGAAAGAAGCTGAAAAAAATGGACTATTATGTTTCTGACAGAGTGAAAAACCTGAAGCCCTCTGCCATAAGAGAGATATTCAAATATGCCGCGGACCCTTCGGTCGTGTCCCTTTCCGCAGGAAACCCTGCCCCCGAGGCATTTCCTGCAAAGGCGGTTTCCGAGATCTCCGCCCGTATCCTTTCGGAAGAGCCGACGGCAGCGCTGCAGTACGGCGTTACCGAAGGCTATGCGCCGCTGAGAAAGGCTGTGTGGGACAGACTCAGCTCAAAATACGGCATCGGCACGGAAAATGACGACATTCTTATCACCTCAGGTGCACAGCAGGTAATGGATCTGCTTACGAAATCCACTGTAAACGAGGGCGATACTGTCATATGTGAGGCTCCGAGCTTTATCGGCTCGCTCAATACCTTCCGCAGCTATAACGCTCACCTTTGCGGCATACCGCTTGAAGAGGACGGTATGGATATCGCGGCACTGGAAGAGGCGCTTCAGACTGAAAAAAACGTGCGCTTTATCTATATCATTTCAAATTTCCAGAACCCGTCGGGCGTTACAACAAGCCTTGAAAAAAGAAAGGCCATATATGAGCTTGCCAAGAGATACGGCACCCTCATCCTTGAAGACGACCCATACGGCGAGCTTCGCATAAGCGGAGAAAGCATCCCGTCCATAAAATCCATTGATAAAGACGGAATAGTTGTTTACGCCGGGTCTTTTTCAAAGGTGCTGTCTCCGGGGATGCGCCTCGGCTACGCTATCGCGCCGAAGCAGGTCCTGCAGAAGATGATAGTATGCAAGCAGGGTGAGGATGTTCATTCTGTATGCTGGTCGCAGATGGTCGCTGCACGCTTTATGACGGAATATGATTTTGAAGGGCACCTTGCGATGCTCCGGGAGATCTACCGTAAAAAAGCAGCCTTCTGCATGGAGCTTCTCGATAAATATCTCGTTCCTGCAGGTATTACCTATCACAAAATAGAGGGCGGCCTTTTTATATGGTGCCGCCTGCCCGAAAACGCAGGGATAAGCATGACAGATTTCTGCCGGGAAGCAGTATTGCGCAAGGTATGCGTTGTTCCGGGAAATGCTTTTCTAACAGACGAGAATGAACAAAGCAGCTCATTCCGCATCAATTTTTCCACGCCCACAGATGAACAGCTTGAAAAGGGCATAAAGATTTTAGGCGAGCTTGCCGGGGAGGTACTTTGATATGTCAGAGGAAACAAAAAACACAACAGAGCAGAAGGCCGAAAGAAAAAAACGGATCTTCAGCGCTATCCAGCCGAGCGGAACGATAACTCTCGGAAACTATGTCGGAGCGCTGCGCAACTGGGTCAAGCTGCAGGATGATTACGACTGCGTTTTTGCTGTTGCAGACCTGCATGCGATCACCGTCCGCCAGGATCCGAAGGTGTTCCGTCAGAATATACTCAATGCTTATGCGCTTTTTCTCGCATGCGGCGTTGATACCGAAAAGAGCATTTTCTTCCTGCAAAGCCACGTTCACACCCATGCCGAGCTTGCATGGCTGCTCAACTGCTACACGCAGTTCGGCGAGCTTTCAAGAATGACTCAGTTCAAGGATAAATCGGCAAAGCATGCAGATAATGTAAACGCAGGTCTTTTTACATATCCCACGCTTATGGCTGCGGATATCCTGATTTATCAGGCAGACCTCGTGCCTATCGGCGCAGACCAGAAGCAGCATCTTGAGCTTGCAAGAAATATTGCCGACCGCTTCAACGGCATTTACGGAAAGACCTTTACCGTTCCCGATGCATATATCCCGAAGGTCGGCGCGCGCATCAAATCACTTCAGGATCCGACAAAAAAGATGTCCAAATCCGATGAAAACGCAAACGCATGGGTCGCTGTCCTTGATAAGCCCGACACAATCATGAAGAAATTCAAGCGCGCCGTTACCGACAGCGAGGCAAAGGTATGCGTCGGCGAGGGCAAGGACGGGATCAACAACCTTATCGGCATAATGAGCGCTGTTACAGGAAAGACCGACGATGAGATAACTGCCGAATTTGAGGGCAGGGGCTACGGAGATTTCAAGGTAGCGGTCGCCGAGGCTGTTATTGAGGAGGTACGTCCTATTCAGGAGCGCTTTGACAAACTTATCGCAGACAGGGCTTCTCTTGAGGAGCAGTACCGCAAGGGCGCGGAAATTGCAGAAAAGATATCTCAGCGCACTCTTGACAAGGCTATGAAGAAAATAGGCTATGTTGCAAAATAACGCTGAAAAAGTTAAAAGAAAAATTTAAATATATAAATAAGCAGGGATGAGACAATGAGAAGCTGCAATCAGACATATCCCCAGCATTCTTATGCAAGAGGCTTTATCAACGAGACCGATATTGAAAATATTTATCGTGTTTCAAAAGCTGTCCGGTGGTATTTTCTTTCCAGAATTCTGTTTGTGGGCTTCCTGGCAGCGATCCCTCTGCTGTGTCTGATACCTGCCGTCAGTTTTATAGAAAGCTTCTACGGAAAGCTTATGATGATATCGCTCATTGCAATGCCCTTCCCTGTTCTCGCGCTGCTGAATTCATTTGATCTTCTCCGTACCCGTGTCGATAAGGAATACTGCAATATCGTATACGGTTCTATTTTGTCGGAACGCACCGAATTGAGTCATCAAGGGCGCGGAGGCTTTAATATGCATCATTATGCAGAGTTTCTTGTAGACGGCAGGGATATCATCGAAAGCGGAGAGCTTGTTGATGGCGTCAGTATCACAGACCGCTCCGGTCGCTCCGGGGACGGCAGCAAAAGAGCAGCAATGGTCTGGCTTAATGAAAGTACGGTATATATCGTTTCAGCAGTGCAAGGAGGTGCGGTATGATAGTAAGCTTTTTGTATCTTGGTGTGTTTTTTCTTTCCGGCATATATGAGGTCTGGAGAATGATATCGCTTTTCGGCGCTGTCGGCGCATGCAATGCGGCACTTTCGGATCTTGATGCAGGAACAGCGGCATATGCTCAGCTTCAGACCGCTCTTACCGGCAATATTATCGAGCTTGTTATCGTTGCTTTGCTGCTGGTGCTCACCATAATATGCATCATCCGCTTCATATGGTACACGATCATACAGAATGCCGCAATGATACTCGGCAATAAGACCAAAGACGTTATTAAAACCACAAATGCCGACAGATCTGCCGGCATTCCTGCAAATTACGACAGAAAACGGGGTGGAAATAATGAAGGAAAATAAAAAGATCAAATGGTCTGAAATAGTACTGTTCATTATCGGCATTCTTTTTGCGGCTTACCGCATAACTGCCGATATAATTTCCTTTGCAGGCCTGCAGCTTGAGCTGCTGAATTATGACCCCGGCACCGCGGAATATGCGGAAAAGGCCGCAGGCCTTCCATTTCCGCTGATAGACGGCGGCATCTGCCTGCTGTTTCTTATCGCGCTCACTGTTGTGTTCATTATCGCACTTGTTACTGCTTTCAGCAAGAAGCCGGCACCTACCGATGAAACTCCTCGTAAGCCTTATCCCTGGATGAAGACCACCAATGCAGACGCACCTGTCAGCAGCGGTATACGCCTTTCAAATGTTGACGGAAGCAGCTCGCCCGTAGTGATCTGTTCCCAGTGCGGAGCAAGGCTTTTCAGATATCCGGATAAAACCGATGAGGATACAGAGAATAAAGAATGATAAGCACCAATACTGAATATTATAACAAGGAGTGAAGCATATGAACGACGTAATAAAGGCAATGAAAGAAAGAAGGAGCATAAGGAAATACAAGCCGGATGCAGTGCCGCGCGAAATAACAGATCAGATAATAGAGTCCGGGCTTTATGCCGCAAGCGGAAAGAACCGTCAGTGTACAAAGATAATAAGAGTGACCGACAAAAAGCTTCGCGACAGGCTTTCCGAAATGAACAGGGAGATAGGCGGCTGGGCGGAGGGCTTTGATCCTTTTTACAATGCGCCTGAGCTTCTTATCGTACTTGCCGACAAGGAGTGGCCGACATATATTTACGACGGAAGTCTTGTAATGGGCAACATGATGCTGGCGGCGTCGGTCCTCGGGATCGGCAGCTGCTGGATACACAGGGCAAAGCAGGAGTTTGAAAGCGAAGAGGGCAGGGAAATACTGCGTTCTCTCGGTCTTGACCCTGACAGATGGGAGGGCATCGGCCACTGCATAGTGGGATATCCCGATTGTGAGATACCCGAAGCTCCCGAAAGACTCCCAGACAGAGTTTTTGATATATGATACTAAGGAAGCACTGATTAGATCCGGTGCTCATATCGCTCCGTCAGATTGTATCAAATGAGCGCCGTAAACCTGTCGGTTTTCAAGCGGATCTGGTGCAAGATGGCGGAAAAGATGTACCCCAAGGGCACTTCCTACGGGCGCAGCGAGATGAGTGCTGAGCCGTCAGGCGTGATT
>CADCPT010000022.1 GCA_902803385.1 uncultured Ruminococcus sp. | reverse complement strand
TATTTAGTTTTTTCAGAGGTGCCAGGCGCAAAGCGCCTGGCACCTCTGAAAAAACAATGTTTAAGTAAGTTCGCCGCAAGGTAGGCGCACGGGAATTGTACAAATGGGGCTGCGAATAATTTCACAGCCCCATAAAAACGATTCCGTCACAGCACATAGAAAAGAATGCAGAAAAAGTGCATCAGGCTTCCGATAACTATAAAGATATGGAAAACAGAATGCATATACCGCATCTTCTTCCCTACTCCGTACAGCACCGCGCCGATAGTGTAGCTGATGCCGCCGAGCACCAGGAAGGTAAGACCGCCCGAGCCGAGCTCCTCATAGATGACTCCGGGCACGGCAGCGATACACCAGCCGATAGCGATATACAGTATCATTCCGAGCACCTTGAAGCGATCAAGGTCTATAGCTGTAAAGACTACGCCCAGAGCCGCAAGCCCCCATACCACTCCGAAATACACCCAGCCAAGCGCTGTGTTATAGTGCCTCAGCGCACAGAGAGCTATCGGAGTATATGTTCCGGCAATAAGAAAGAATATTGTGCAGTGGTCAAGAACACGGAAGACCCGTTTTGCCTTAAGCAGCGGACTAAGCCCATGGTAAATGCTGGACATACTGTACAGCACTATCATCGTACCGCCGAATATTGCTCCGCTGACAACGCCGTAGGAATCATTATGCATAGCGGCAGTGACGATGCACAGGACCGTTACCGCGATACCGAGTGCTCCGCCGACGATGTGTGTTACCATATTGAATATTTCCTCGCCCTTTGTATAATCGGGCAGGGGAATGCTTTTATTCTCTTTTTTCTCTTTCATAAACGACCCTCCGGACAGCTTATCTGATATTGCTATAAAAAAAGCGGAGCCGTCAGAGACAGCCCCGCGAGGTTTCCCGGTATAGTATCCCTCAGCGCTGACGATCAGTCTTCATCGTCTGTTTCGGGCATATCCCAGTTGTGATATACGTTCTGAACGTCATCGTTGTCATCCAGCATATCAAGAAGCTTCTGCATCTTGACAACAGCTTCCTCATCCTCAAGCTTTGTGTATGTAGAGGGGATCATGGAAACGTCTGCTGAAACATATTCATAGCCCTTTGCGGAAAGAGCCTCCATTACCGCGCCGAAATCGTCCGGGTCGGTATATATCTCATAAACATCGTCGCTTTCTGCATTGAAATCCTCTGCGCCTGCTTCAAGAGCGTCCTCCATCAGCTTTTCCTCGTCATTGTCCTCTTTTTCTACAACAAGAAGACCCTTGCGGCTGAACATAAATGAAACGCAGCCCTGAGTTCCGAGGTTGCCGCCGAATTTATCAAAATAGTGACGAATATCGCCTGCTGTACGGTTGCGGTTGTCTGTAAGAGTCTCTACGATAACTGCAATGCCGCTGGGGCCGTAGCCTTCGTAGGTTATGCTTTCATAGTTGTCTCCGTCAGCACTGCCGGCAGCCTTTTTGATTATACGCTCGATATTATCATTGGGGACATTGTTTGCCTTTGCCTTTGCGATGCACTCACGAAGCTTTGAGTTACTGCTCGGATCAGCGCCGCCGCCCTCGCGCACTGCAACTGCAAGCTCGCGTCCGATCTTTGTGAAGACCTTAGCTCTTGCGCCGTCTGTCTTTTCCTTTTTTCTCTTTATGGTACTCCATTTTGAATGTCCTGACATTAAAATGCCTCCTATATTAGTATCGGTAATATTGTAGCACAAAGACATAACATAATCAAGCACTTTTTATCAGCCGGTGTGCCGCCGGCGCCGAAGGGCAGGCGCACCGGGGGGGCACTTCCTACGGGCGCACTTGGCTGGTTTCAAGGGGCTGCCGTCAGGATCCTTATTTTGCGACAGCCCCACCTCTGTAAAAACTATATAAGCGTTCTTCCGTCGCAGTAGCGGCAAAGAAGCATATCTCCTCCTGCTTCACGGAAAACAGCCGGAAGGTATTTTTCGGAAGCAGTTATGCATTTCGGATTGCAGCAGCGGTAGTGATGGGTCGGCATTATCCTCGGAGAAGGAGTCCTGTCGCCTGATTCAAGCATTTTCATAATAAGCGCCATCCTGCCGTACATACCGTAGACCGTCTGGATAAAATACTTTGCCCTGTCGTCATAGTCAACTTCAACGTCTATTTCATCTACGCGCGGAAGGGGATGAAGTATCCTCATACTCTTTTTTGCGCCCTTCAGCTTGTCCTTATCAAGAACAAACACGCCGTTCTGACGCCTGTATTCCTCCTCGCTTGCAAAGCGCTCACGCTGTATGCGCGTCATATAGAGAACATCAAGCAGCGGCATAGCGTCGGCAAGGCTCGGTATCTCAACATAACCGCATTCAGAGGAATTGATGATATCCTTTATGTACTGCGGAACAGTCAGTTCCGCGGTCGAAATGAGCACAAATCTGTTACCCTTGAAGGTAGACATCGTTTTTATCAGTGAATGTACGGTCCTGCCGTTTTTAAGATCGCCGCAAAGACCTATGGTCAGGTTTTCAAGTCTGCCCATTTCGTTATACAGGGTCACAACGTCAGTCAGGGTCTGTGTGGGATGAAGATGTCCGCCGTCTCCGGCATTTATCACGGGGGATGCGCTGTACATCGCGGCAGCGGCGGCTGTGCCCTCGAGCGGATGGCGGATAGCGATAATGTCAGCATATCCTCCGACAACTGTTATGGTATCCTTCAGGCTCTCTCCCTTGGATACTGATGAATTCTGGGGATTGTCGAAGCCGATTATGCTTCCCCCGAGACGAAGCATAGCAGTTTTGAAGGACATCTGTGTTCTTGTGGAGGGCTCATAAAAAAGCGTGGCAAGTATCTTGCCGCGGCAGGCATCCGAATAATCCTCCGGGTGCTCCTTTATACTGTTTGCAAGATGGATTATTTCGATAAGCTCCTCATGCGAAAGATCAGCAAGGTCAACAACATGCTTTGTTTTCATCATATCACCCTGTTCCTTTTTATTCTATAAGATTATAGCAGTTTACGTCAAAAAACGCAATATAAAACGATCATATTTTTGCTGCAGTTCCTGCGCACACAAATCGGTTATCGTTTTTTCAAGAATAACAGCGCTTCTCCCAACGCCCGACCGTTGCTGCGCAACGACCGGGCTATTTTAAGCCTTTTTTTCATAGGTGCCAAGCGCTTTGCGCCTGGCACCTATGAAAAAACACTATAAAAGTGCGCTGCCGCAAAAACTGTTTTGCGGCAGCGCATGAAAATGATCAGTTGTTATTGAAAAGTGAGATTATGTCCATATAGCTGTCATCACTGTCACCGGATGATGACTTGCTCTGCTGCGGACGGCTCTGCGGAGCCGGAGCAGATGTGTTGGCATTCGGATATACCGGAGCTGCCGGCTGCTGTGCCTGAGGCTGAGCCTGGGGCTGCGGAGCAAAAGGATTGTATGCCGGTGCAGCAGGCTTCGGCTGAGGTCTCTGATCCTGAGGTCTTGTAACTGCGCCAAAACGTGAAGGCTCGGGCTTTACAGGAGCTGCGCCGTACTGAAACGGTGAAGCAGGCTTCTTGTCATCTCTCTTTACTATCGGAGCATATGCCTCCTGAGTAGGAAAACCTGTAGCGATAACGATAACGGAGATAGCGTCCTCCATTTCCTCGTCAAGTGCAGCACCCCAGATGATGATAGCATTCTCATCAGCCTGCTCTGAGATCATTGTGGAAGCCTCCTGGATCTCGTCCAGTCCGATATCTGAGGAAGCCTTTATATTTACGATAAGACCCTTTGCGCCCTGGATGGAGGTTCCGAGCAGCGGGCTTGTGATAGCGCTCTGAGCTGCGATCTTTGCCTTGTCCTTACCGCTTGCAACGCCGACACCCATAAGAGCATAGCCGGCATCCTTCATAACGGAGGTAACGTCTGCAAAGTCGAGGTTTACAAGACCGGGGATAACGATAAGATCCGTGATGCTCTGTACGCCCTGACGGAGAACATCGTCTGCTGCAAAGAATGCATTCTGAAGGGTGATCCTCTCCTCGCTGATGTGCTTGAGTCTTTCGTTCGGGATAACGATAAGTGAATCAACATGCTGCTTGAGCTTTGCGATACCTGCCTCAGCCTGCTCCATTCTGCGCTTGCCTTCAAAAAGGAAGGGGGTCGTAACGATACCTACGGTAAGGATACCCATTTCCTTTGCGACCTCAGCAACGATAGGAGCTGCGCCTGTGCCTGTGCCGCCGCCCATGCCTGCTGTGATGAATACCATATCTGTACCCTTCAGTACCTCAGCAAGCTGCTCTCTGCTTTCCTCTGCAGCCTTTTCACCGACCTCAGGCTTTGAGCCTGCGCCCTTGCCGTGAGTGATCTTTTCGCCGATCTGCATTTTCATTGTAGCCTTTGAACGAGCGAGGGTCTGAGCGTCGGTATTGATAGAAATAAAATCCACACCGGAAACATAATCAACCATGCGGTCGATAGCATTTCCGCCGCCGCCGCCTACTCCGACTACTTTGATTTTAACAATGTTGTCTATCTCTGTGTTTTCAAATTCGTAAGGCATTGTTTTTCTCCCTTCATATTTACATCTTCCCAAAAAAGCGGAAAAGACATTTTTTTATACAACTACATATAATTTACCACTTTTAACGATCAATTTCAATATATAGAGCAAAAATTTTGGTTTTTTTTAATTCTCATTCTCTCATGAGGGTACAGCTGTCATTTTTTTGTGAAAAAACACAAACGAAATGCTTATTCACCGCCATCATTATTATCATAGTCCCAGTTGTTGTCTCCGGTGTTGTCGTCCCGGTTGTTGTCACCGGTGTTATCATCCCAGTTATTATCCCCGGTATTGTCATCCAAGTTGTTGTCTCCGGTGTTGTCGTCCCAGTTGTTGTCTCCGGTATTGTCATCCCAGTTGTTGTCTCCGGTATTGTCATCCCAGTTGTTGTCTCCGGTGTTGTCATCCCAGTTGTTGTCTCCGGTATTGTCATCCCAGTTGTTGTCTCCGGTGTTGTCATCCCAGTTGTTGTCTCCGGTATTGTCGTCCCAGTTGTTGTCTCCGGTATTGTCATCTCCGTTGTTGTTGCCGCCGTCACCGTTATCGGCAGGCTGAGAGTCCTCACCGTCTTTGTTTTCCTCCTTCTTGCTGTCATCTTCCTGCGGCTTCGGTTCTTCCTTCTTTTCCTCTCCTATATGGAGATAGGATTTTCCTCCGTCGGATGACGCGAGCGAAACATCAAGGGTGCCGGGATCAGTATCGCTTACGTTGTTTTTAATGATACCTGCCGCGCTCTTGAGCTTATAATCAAGGTTTTCAAAGCCGCCGAGAATTATCTTGAATCCGTTTTCCCTGACAAGCATGATCCTTGAATGATCCGAAAGATCAACGGTGCGGATATGCTCAAGTCCTACCTCTTTAATGCCCAGGATTATCTTGTCAAGATACTTTTTAAGATTTTCATCACCGTATTCTATCATTGAAGAAAGCTTTACGTTTTTGAGCTGTGCCCCCAGAACAGTGGGGACTTCATACTTGCTTTCGGTATTGATCTCCAGTATCTTTCCGCGCTCGCTCAGGACAATATACCTGCCTTCACTTTCCACCTCAGAAGCCGGAGCAGCTTCGCTTACTGTAATGACTATCTTGTTGAACAATTTTTTATCTATGGTAACATCTTCTATATATGCAAAATCGGACTGTATCTGCTTTATTCCGGGAGAAGTGCGGCAGAGGAAAAGGTTATCGCCGAGAACGATCTGCGACGAAGCGATGATATCATCAGCATTATATCTTGTCTTACCCTCGACATCTATCTCCTCTATCTTGAAAAACACCGTAAAGGCAAGTACTATGCATACCGAAACAAGAGCCAAGACCGTGATCGCGCCGAGCAGCAGCTTGCGCATCCTGCGAAGATACGGGCTGAGCGGCTTTTTGGGCGGTGCAAGCGGCTTTTCAGGCTTTTGGGGCTTTTGTTTTCTTGGCTTTTCAAGCACCTTCTGAGCCTGCCTGTCTATCTCCTCCTGATCCATAGGCTCCCTTTTTGGCGGCTTATTGAGCTTCAGCTTTGACCTGGTGCGTTCCTCAACGGGAGTATCGCCCTTTTTCCTGCGCGGCTGCTTTCCCGATGAGGTGTTCTTGCCCTTTGCAGCTTCCTTTTTTCTTGCTGAGGACAGGTCGGGCAGCTCCTGGGTATCTGCCGCGGAACGCTTTTTGCTTTTTCCGTCTGTACCGGGGCGGGCTGCGCTTTTATTCTGTTGTGCTCTGCGCTTGTCAGCTCCGTTCCCGGAGGGCTTCCTGTCCATCCTTGATGCTCCTTTACTTTATGCTCTTCTTTCGTGAGGCAAGCACCTCTATCATTACGGAATAGATCCGCTGTGACGCGTCGCTCACTGCCATTTTCTTTGCGTTTTCGGAATACTCCTTCAGCCTTGCCGGATCCGATGCAAGCTTGTCGATCTCTTCGGTAAGCTTTTCGGGGGTAAGATCCTTTTCTTCTATCATTACCGCCGCATTGTTTTCGACCAGCGCCATTGCATTGTGGAACTGATGATTCTCTGCGACATTCGGCGAGGGTATTAGTATCGCCGGTTTACCCTTTACCTGTATCTCACTGAGGGTTATTGCCCCTGCCCTTGCGATAACGACATCTGCGGCGGCAAGGCAGGTGGGCATATTATTGATATATTCCCTGATATCGAGATTCTTCGCTTTATCAAGGTCTGCTCCCTTTTCTCTGAGAAGCTCCGGGAACCACTTTCCGTACTGTCCGTAGGCATGTATATGCTGATATTTTCCGTCCTTTGCGCTTCTTGCTATTATATCGGCAAGCGACTTGTTGATAATGTCCGCTCCGAGCGAGCCGCCGAAGGAAAGTATCACCGGCCTTTCGTCAAGACCAAGCTCAGCCCGGCAGGCGTTTCTGTCTGCGGATATTATCTCTCCCCTTACCGGATTTCCGGTGTTAACAAAACGGCATTTGCCCTTGAAATGCTTTTCCGCAGCAGGCATTGCCAGCATTACCCTTGTAGCGTGGCGGGCAAGCATCTTGTTCGTTATCCCGGGATATGCATTCTGTTCATGTATGAGCGTCGGTATGCCAAGCTTTGCTGCGGCGCGAAGCACCGGACCTGCAACATAGCCGCCTGTTCCGATGCATATATCTGGTCTGAATTCCCTGATTATTCTTTTCGACTCTTTTCCGGCGTCAACAGCCTTTTTTACGGTTACGATGTTTTCTCCCAAAGCCTTTGGGGTAAAGCTGCGGCGGAAGCCCTGAACCTCTATCCCGACAAAATCGAAGCCTGCCTGAGGTACAAGCCTTTCTTCCATTCCTCCCTTACAGCCGACGTAAAGTATTTTGGCATCAGGCTGTTTTTCACGGACATATCCGGCGATCGCGAGAGCCGGGTTGATATGACCTGCGGTGCCGCCGCCTGCGAAAAGAACTCTCATACTCTGCACTCCTTAAACCTTTTCAAGATTGGACGTTCGCGATATAGACAAAACTATGCCCATCTGCGCCATCAGCATGATAAGCGAGCTGCCTCCGTAGCTGAAAAACGGCAGGCTGATACCGGTGTTGGGCATCCAGTCGGTAATAACAAGTATATTGAGAACGGTCTGAAGACCTATCTGTGCGGAAAGGCCTATTCCGAGCATTGCGCCGAACGGATCCTTTGCTCTTTTTGAAATGGTGATCCCTCTCCATACAAGCATTACAAAAAGCAGGATTATCATAAGAGCTCCGACAAAACCAAGCTCTTCACAGACAACGGCGAAAACGAAGTCGTTCTGGACCTCGGGGATATACATATATTTCTGTCTTGACTGACCAAGACCAAGACCCCATATGCCGCCGGAGCCTATAGCGTAAAGCGAATTCCTTGTCTGATACGTCTTCTGCCAGAGGTCATCGTCAACATAGTTGAGAGCCATTCCCCAGCCATCGAGTCGCTCCATAGCATATCCCAGCTTATCCGTAACAACAAGTCCGAGAAGCACAACGGCAACGAGTATGCCTGCGATAAGGAAGTACCTCTTTCTTACGCCTCCTATGAACATCATCAGGGCACCGAGAACGGTAAGGATAACGATCCCCGAATAATGAGGCTCCATAAACAGAAGAAAATCACAAAGCGCAATAACGATAACAGGCACGAGAACGCCCTTTTTGAAGGTATGCATCTCTCGGAAATTTATCGAGGACCAGTGCGCGATAAACAGAATGACCGCAAATTTCGCGATCTCGGAGACCTGAAGGTCAACGGGGCCGAGATGGAACCAGCGCTTTACATCTCCGCCGGTAAGGAGCACTCCGACAAGAAGTCCGAGGGCAATAAGCATTATAAACGGAGCTAAAAAATGGAAATGATGGTAATCAAAATATGAGACCGCTATCATTACCACAAAGCCGATGAGAGCAAATATGCTCTGACGGACAAGATAATTCTGGCTGTTATTGATATATGCAAGCGCCGAAGGGTAGCTTGCGGAATACATCATGATAACGCCTATAATAACAAGAGCACAGACAAGGAACAGAAATGTCATATCCATTCCCAGTCTGACAGAAAACCAGCTTAATCTCTTTTTTACAGATTTAAGTCCCCTTCCGCCGCGGTGTGACCGCAGTTCCGGAGACTGTGAGCCCTGTTCCTCGTGAACAGGCAGTTTTCTGGCAGGTGATGAGCTGTTTGCCAAGATCAGGGCACTTCCTTCCCTGAAAAAATAACTGGAGCCGGCGTCGCAAAAACGCCGGGTTCCAGAGTCGGAAGAGCCCGTGCGTCAGAACAGCGCCCTTCCGTTAAGTATTACGAGTGCAAGCGCAAGCGCTCCGCAGACCGCCTCCACGATGCTGAACACGGTAACGATCTTCACCTCAGACCAACCGCACATTTCAAAGTGATGGTGTATGGGACTCATTTTAAAAAGCCTCTTGCCGTGGGTAAGCTTGAAATATCCGACCTGAAGTATGACGGAAAACATCTCCGCAATATAGACAAAACCCAGGAGCACTATAAAGATCTCCATATCAAGACCGAATATGAGCGCACAAAGATATCCGCCGAGATACAGAGAACCCGTGTCGCCCATAAATGTCTTGGCAGGGTTGAAATTCCAGATAAGGAAGCCGAGACAGCCTCCGGCAAGAGCCGCCGACATTATTGAAAGGCCTGTTCTTGCGATATAACCGGAGATAAGGATAAGAAAAATCCCGGCAAAGAACGTAATTGAGCCGTCAAGTCCGTCGATACCGTCCGTAAGGTTCACGGCATTCACCATTCCCACTATAAGCACGGCGGCAACGGGATAGTACATGATGCCGATATCTATTTCTCCGACAAAGGGTATGAAGGTAGACGTTCCTTCTCCGAAAAGATACATCGTTGCAAGGTAGGCAGCTGCCACAAAAAACTGCAAAGCAAGCTTCTGTCCCGGCGTAAGACCGAGATTGCGCTTTTTAGCGACCTTAACGTAGTCGTCTATGAAGCCTATAGCTCCGAATGCGGCAGCCATAAACAAGCCTGCAAAGACCTTTACGGTCTGAAGCGTTGTTTCCGGCGGTATACCGTCATGTCCGGTAAAAAAGTAAAAAAGAAGCACGCAGACAGATGTGGTAAGTATTGACGACACAATGAACATAAATCCGCCCATCGTCGGCGTTCCCTGTTTTCCCTTATGCCACTTCGGACCCTCTTCAAGTATTGTCTGACCAAAATGCAGCTTTCTGAGAAACGGCACGAGCCAGATGCCCAGAAGTCCTGATATTGCAAAGGACAAAGCCGCTGCTATTATCGTCCAGATCCCTGTCATTATTCCTTCCGCCTTTCACGGTAAAACGCCCCCGACAATTGCGCAGCCACGGGCATTTCCATTTAACTATACCATTGTATCAGATTTTCTGCCTCTTGGCAATACCCGATACAGTATTAAGTCAAAAAAATCATTCGGCGGCGAAGAAATTCAGAACAGAAGCCATGGGCATACCTGCTGCAAGAAGAGCCGCGATGCTTATGAGCACCTCTTCCCCGGTAAATCTGCTGCTGTCGAAGCTGAGCCTTGAAAGGATGCCTCCGCACAGAAGGTCGCAGCTTGCCCGGCCGTTTTCTTCGGTAACATTCCTGAGAGTAACGTCTGCACCGTAGTTTTCCAGTGAATAGGTTATCAGTCCTTCGCTTTCTTCCTGAGAGATGCTTCCGACGTTTTCATACGGAGTCACCTTCTGACGAAAGCCTGCTATCCTTTCTCTGTCAAGCCTGCAGCTTTCATCGAAGATAAGCGTATCCGCAACCGCGTTTTCGGGGCAGTTGATATCAAAGCCCTCTGTCTCGATAACAAAATCCGTATTCTCAGAAAAATCGTCTATCACCGTATTGTAGGTGCAGTAGTTCATAATGTCAGAGATCATTTCGATGATCCTGTCGGGGTTTTGCATTGCCACCAGTACCACGCGCGGATACTGTACTGTTTTTATCCTGTTTGTCATTTCAAAAACCTCCGCCGGCAGATTTTTATTGATTCTGTAGACCGCCGGACTCCGAAAGCGATAAGTCCGGCTTTGCTTTCAGGAAGCACTGATCAGATCCGGTACTCATATCGCACCGTCAGATTTTCCGTCAGATCGTATCAAATGAGCGCCGTAAACCTGTCGGTTTTCAAGCGAATCTGGTGCAAGATGGCGGAAAAGATGTACCCCAAGGGCACTTCCTACGGGCGCAGCGAGATGAGTGCTGAGCCGTCAGGCGTGATT
>CADCPT010000021.1 GCA_902803385.1 uncultured Ruminococcus sp. | reverse complement strand
GCGAAGCGCCTGGCACCCCTGAAAAAACAAATTTTTAGCAGCCCGGTCGCGCCGAAGGCACGGTCGGGCGGATGGGGCAGTGTTAGTGCGATAGCCCCCTCTGAAAAAAACACTATATCTAAGTGCACCGCAGGGTTAGACGCACGTTGTATAGCGAAGGAGCCGTGAATTTTTTCACAGCTCCTGTTTTACTATTATTCTTGCTCAGCTTCAGCTGCTTTGTCGTCGTCCGCGTCGGACTCGGTTTCTTTTTCGGCAACCGCCTTAGCATCGTTTTCAGTCTCAGCCCCGGCAGCCGTCTCCGTCTCATTTTCAGGCTCAGCCCCGGCAGCCGCTTCCGTTCCGGCGGCAGGCTCCGGAGTCGGCTCGTCGCCGATCGTCACTGCCTGACGGACGACTGTCATATTGACATCACCCTCTTCATAGGGCTCAAAAAGGCTGTCGTCGATATTTACCTCGCTGCTGCCTTCATAATCCTCGATGTAGTGGATGTAATCCTTCTTCTTTCTCGAAGGCATCCTGACGAGAAGCATATATACAACAAAGAGAATGACCGAAGCAAGTGAAATGACAGCGCCTGCAGAAAGGCCGGGCGTCTTATAGGTGAACACAATATCTGAAGTGCGGCCCTTGGGCACCTTTACAGCCATAAAGCCGACATTTACCTGCTCTATCTCAGCAGGCTCTCCGTTTACCTCTGCGCTCCAGCCGGGCTCGTAGGGAATGCTGAAGAATACAAGCTCATCCTTATCACCGGCGGTGAATTTCGCCGTTATTTTGTTGTTTTCAAAAACAACGCTGTCGCATACCCTCTGCTTTCTGTCGGTGCAGTCCTTGAAATATTCGGCTTCGGTAAACAGGTAATCCGATGTATTTGTATGATGTTCAAGGATGGACCCATACTTCTTCGCCTGTTCATCAGTAAGCACCATTGCCTTTAGCATAAGAAGATGTCTGTTCGATTCGGTCACGCTGTCAAACTGCTCACGCGTGACATATTCGTCGTATGTGAAGCCATAGGGTATGAAGTATTCATTCTCATAAACGCTGTAATTGTTTTTATTGAGGATAAGCTTCCATCCAGGCATTTCCGTCGTCCCTACGGAATTGGTGAACTCCTTGCTGTCCTTGCGGTCAAAAAGGTATTTTACAGAGAGCAGGCTTCTTATACCGTAGACCGATGTCTTCGGACGTGAGCCTACCGACCTTTCCACGCCTATGGATTTGTAGTAATCCATAACAGAACCGGGAACGATGCTCTGGAACGCCTGTATCGTCGGTATCTGCCAGTACATTCCCATATTGTCCATCATTTCATAAAAATCGGAACGGACATCGGTCAGATCCTTCAGCTCTTCATTGAAAACTCCCTTATTGGCGATAACATCATCCGCTATATACTTATGGTCGTAATTGGAATTGACAACTCCCGTTCCGACAAGAAGGATGCCGTAGCCTACTATCAGAACCGAAAGGCTTACGGAAAGAGCGGTTTTGAACACCTTCGGGTTCTTTCTGAGGCAGAGAACGACTGTAAGAGCGATAAGACCGATAAAGGCAACGCCTACCCATGCCCAGAAGCGGTCCGGATATTTCTCGAGGCCTATCTTTCCGTCGAAATCCGCATCCGTGAACCATTTTTCAGGCATAAGACCGACAAGCACGGTGATGATCGCCGTTATCACAAAGGTGCGGATAAGCGACGGACGGAATTTGGTTTCCTCGTGATCTATGCTTATCATTGTTGCCATTGCAAGCATCAGCGTGAGCATATAATACCATCTTGCATAGAAGGTTATGTTCAGCGCCTGGAAGAAGCAGTTGAAGAACGGAACAAGAGCCATTACGAACAATGCCGGGATAAGCTCTCTGAGCCATTTGTGCGTTTTCAGGCTGTAGAATGAGAACACGCCCACCATACTGAACAGCGGCAGCCACGCTGCAACGCTTGCCCATTTTGCATTTGAATCCGGTGTGAAATTGCTGTATGCAGGCATATCCGGCGGGAAGAAAAAGCTTTCGATAATGTGCAGATATCTCTGCTCGCTCGTATATACAACGGCATTCCAGCCATGCGGCCAGTTGCTTACTCTTGAATTCTGCAGCACGGCATATACTGAGGGAAGCAGAACAACTCCGGCGCAGCAGAAGCCTATGAGTATCTCGGCAAGCATCACAAAGAATTCTCTCAGCTTCATACGGTAGCTGCCGCTGACCATGCGGAAGCACCACATAATAAACAGGAACACCGCCTGACCGGCAAAGAAATAGTAATTCATGAACGCGGAAATAAAGATCATTATTCCTAAAACGCCCTTTTTCTTGTCATAGATATGGGCGTCCATTGCCGCCAGCATAAACGGGAAAGTGACCATTGCCTCATGGAAATGATTGAAAAAGATATTGTAAACGCCAAAGCCCGAAAAAGCATAAAGCAGGGCGCCTATCATCGCGTATCTCTGATTCTTTACATATCTGCGCAGGAATATGTATGCTCCCGTCGCCGCAAGTGCAAATTTCAGCATAAGCAGCGGAGCTATCATATACGGCACAGCTTCGCTTGGGAAGGGCAGAGTCAGCCAGAAGAACGGGCTTGCTATCATATAGAAGCTGTAGGAGCCGATTATGTTTGCGCCAAGGTCCGTGGTATAGCTCCAGCCGATATTGCCGTTTCTGATAGAATCATGTATCATCTGATGGAACGGTATCTGCTGAACATTGAAATCCCCATAGAAGAAGAAATATCCGCTGTGGTAGATTATCCAGACTATGAAAATACCAAAGGAAAGCCCGAGCGCCCACAGGAATGTCTGCAGGGTAAGATTCTCCTTTATGTTTCTGAGTGTGGGTTTTGCAGCCATCTGAATGCCTCCGAAAATAAACTTTAACTTTTATATTGTATCACATCCGTCCGAAAAAATCTATACAATAACACATTAAATAACAAGAAATGTTTGTCGTTTTTTTAAATTCCCTTTTCTCTCCGAAATTATTTTAAAAAAACTATTGCAATTTCGGTGAATAAATGATATTATAAGCTGTACGCAAGTGTAATTCAGGGGAGGTGTAATGATGCCGAATATCAAATCAGCAAAGAAGCGCGTTAAGGTCGCTGCTGCAAAAGCAGAGCACAACAAGGCTTTCAGAAGCGCTCTCAGAACAGAGATCAAAAAAGCAGGCGTTGCTGTTGATACAAACGCTGCCGATAAAGAGCAGGCTGTTCGTGTTGCAATAAAGAAGATAGACCAGGCTGCTGCCAAGGGTATCCTCAAGAAGAACACGGCTTCCAGGAAGAAGTCTTCACTGGCTCGCAAGCTCAACGCAAGCGCATAAGCGCAGCACCGATAAGAATATAAAGGTGTGTCAGGGCATTATCCCCCGACACACCTTATATTTCTTTAATATGATTTTTATTATCGTCGCCGCCCGACCGTGCCTTCGGCGCGACCGGGCGGTTAAAAATTTGTTTTTTCAGGGGTGCCGGCGCTTCGCGCCCGGCACCCCTGAAAAAACATATTATCAGCAGTGCGCATCAGCCGAGGCTGATCCTGACCCTCAGCGTCCTGTTCTGCTCATTCCGCAGGATCTTTATCTTGTTCTTGTCTATCTTGTGGGCATCATCCAGGGATTCATTCGCCTGGTCTATATAATAGTAGAACCTGTAGGGCGATTTGTAGAACATTTTTTCAACACATTCAGTGTAGTTAAGAGAGCCAGCTATCGTCACAGGTATCATGGTCTGACCGCTCCGCACCCTGTCTGTGATAAATGCTATCATTTCAGCGTCGGACTTTGCACTGAATTCGGAAAGCCTAATGCCCTCTACATTGTAATAATTCAGCGCCATTGAATTGCACTCCGGAACAAAGAAATTGCGCGATTCCGTTTCCTTTGCGTCCGCAACGTCGTCCTTGCCCATTGCCTCTGCTATGATATGGTTGCGGCAGATGTTTTCGTCGTCAACATTGAAATACTCATAATTTATAAAATCACCTGTATCGTCCCACGTTGTATCTATATGATACCACGTGCCCGAAAAGCATATTACATTCCACATATGAGCAACTCCGTCGCCCTGTCCCCTTATGGTGCAGCATTCAACGCCGGCTCTCATCATAAGGAGCTGGAATGCCTTCGCATAGCCCTCGCAAACGGCGTTGCCGTCTACTATGGCGCCGTAGGCGCAGAAGCAATGCCAGTCGTCAGAAAAAGCCTTGACTTCATCCGCATATCTGCAGCCTGCAAGAAGCCTGTCGTGTATGAGTCTTTCACGGGCATAGGCATTCATATCCGGGGTGATATCTGAAAGCAGCTCGTCTATCTTATCCGAAAATTCAGCTATCATGTATTTGCACTGATCGGCAGAAAGCTCGCTGTAGCATTCGACGACAGTATCATCTCCCGAATGGACGAAGCCGAAAACATTATCCAGCCAGAATATCTGCGGATTGTCAAAGAGAAAGGCATTGAGAGCATGCCTCAGCCTGTATTCTTCAACGCTTGCACCCTTCAGTCTTATTCTTTCGGTAGTGTAGCGTCCCTGTTCGTCAGGCTCCTTTGAAATATTGTAGACTGCAAGCTCGAGCGAACGGTAAAGCTCCCTCTCCTCAGGAGTAGTAAGGGTATTGTAGCCGCGCTCGCAGTCAGTTTCGGTTATGGTGCTTCCTGCGGCGAGAGAGACCTCCTCTACCCTGTCGTAAACGGAAACAAGGCCGCTTTCGTTTATCCTTACGGCCGCTATGCCATTGCCGGAGAGCTCGGACGACATGTTATTGATAAGCAGAAGTACACACGAAATAAGCAGGGTAAGAGAAAACCCGAAAAACAGAGTATACAGAAGCCGGGATATTATTTTCTTCAAAGATCATCACCACTCCATACCCAACGTCCGTGATACAAAACTGATTATTTCTTCTGAGTGCCCTTTGCTGCGCCGGAGTTCTTCTGCTGATAAGCGGTAAGGCTCTGGCGTGTCTTTTTAAGGTCGGCAAGATTCTGAGAAAGCTCATCATCGGCCTTTTTCATTACGTTCTCGATATAGGCATTGGCAGCGCCCTTTATCTGCTTTGCCTGCTGCTCGGCATTGAAGATTATTTCGTTTGCCTTCTGCTGAGCCTGCTTCACGATCTCGCTCTGCATCACCATAGCCTTGGCTCTTTCTTCAGCGTCCTGAACGATAGCCTCTGCCTCTTCCTTGGATTTGTTTATGATGTTGTTGCGGTCGGCAGCGATTATCTTTGCCTGCTTCAGCTCTACCGGAAGGTTTGTTCTCATTTCGTCAATGATCTCATTGAGTCTTTCGGTATTTACTACTGTTTTTCCGCCGCTGAGCGGTATAGTGAAGGCACCGTCTGCTATCTCCTGTAATTCGTTGATAAGCATTTCCATTTTCATTTTGTTTTGCTCCTTTGCTTTATCCTTGATTTTATTTCATCATGAACACACTGCGGCACAAAGGGCGAAATATCTCCCCCGAGTATGCCGACCTGCTTTACGATACTTGAACTGAGGTACATGTTTTCAGCGCTTGTGGTAAGAAAGACCGTTTCTATTTCAGGCGCAAGCTTGTTGTTTGTAAGAGCCATCTGAAATTCATATTCAAAATCCGAAACAGCCCTCAGACCCTTAAGGATAACGCAGGAGCCGTACTGCCTTGCGAAATCCACCAGAAGTCCTTCAAAATCAACTACCTCTACATTTTCTATATCATTTGTGGCGCTGCGCAGAAGCTCCTTACGTTCCTCCACGGTGAACCACGGCTTTTTTTCCATATTTATGCCCACGGCAACAACGACCCTGTCGAACATCTTCGCAGCACGCCGGATTATATCCACATGCCCAAGAGTTACCGGATCGAATGAGCCGGGGTAGACAGCAACTGTCATATTCCGTCCACTTCCCTGCCTGAATAAATGCTGATCCTTATTTTACCGTATCTGTACTGCTTCTTCAAAGAAAAGTCTCCTGCTTCCTCCGGCAGAGTCTCATCCGACGGGTGCTCGCATATTATCATGCCGCCCTCGCTCACGACGTTTGCGCAGGCAGCGAGCGCCTTTTCCAGAAGTCCGGTCTTATACGGCGGATCAAGGAAAACTATATCGAATTTTTCCCTGCAGGATGAAAGAAAGCTGAGCGTATCGCTCTGAACGACCCTGGCGTTCTCTTCAAGAGAGCAAAGCTTCAGGTTTTCCCTGACGACTGCAAGGGAACGTCTGCTGTTGTCTACAAAACAGGCTTCGGCAGCGCCGCGCGAAAGAGCTTCTATGCCCATCTGTCCGGAGCCAGCGAATGCGTCAAGGAAACGTCTGCCCTCAACAGAAAATTGTATTATACTGAAAACGGCTTCCTTTACGGTATCGGTAGTAGGGCGCACATCGTTTCCCTCAAGGGAGGTGAGCCTTCTGCCCCTTGCCGAGCCGGTTATCACTCTCATAGCAAACCTCCGGTCACTGCATCAACTACATATAGTATTTCCTTCTATAATTATCTGCTGTATTACGCAAAATGTCAATAGGTTTTTTCATTGCTTTTTAAAAAACTGATAATTTATTTCTTCTTACATGGATCAGTGAAAACATTCTCAGCACTTTCGCTAAACCTCGCGCACTCACTTAATCAGCGTTTTTTCAAGGAGCTGTGAAATAATTCACGGCTCCTTCGTTATAACGGCGTGCGCCTACCTTGCGGCACCCCTAAAAAACAAGTCTTTGGCAGCCACTTTACATGCCTCCCATACATTAGGGGAGGTATCAGCGCGCAGCGCTGACGGAGAGGTGGTGAACTAATGGCGGCGGTTTCGCGCCTGGCACCCCTGAAAAAACACTGACATAGAAGTGCGCCGCGAAAACAGACCGCCGTATGCCCGTTCAGGTCTCATTCTTATCGGGATGAAAATGATCGTACACCGCTTCTGCCGCAGGGCGCGTCATTCCGTGAACAGCCATAAGCTCATCTATCTCTGCCGTTTTTATCCTTGAGATCGTTTTAAAAACGGTCATAAGCTCCTTTGCCCTTGTTTTGCCTATGCCTTCGATATTCGTAAGCTCGGAAGAAAAGCTGCTGCGGCTGTGCTTCTTTCTGTGATAGCTTATCGCAAAGCGGTGCACCTCCTCCTGAATGGAGGATACAAGCGTGAATGCGCGGCGCTTTCCGCTTATGGCTATCTCCCTGCCCTCGTCCGTTACGGCTCTTGTGCGGTGATGATTGTCCTTTACCATTCCGAAAAGCGGTATATCAAGCCCGAAGCGCTCCAGAACGGGACGCACGGCGCTTACCTGACCCTTGCCGCCGTCAAGAAGTATCAGGTCGGGAAGCTGTCCGAAGCCCTCGCCGCTGTCCTTGTTTTTGAAATATTCCTCAAACCTTCTTGTCAGCACCTCATTCATAGAACCGTAGTCATCCTGACCGTCAAAGCCCTTTATCTCAAAGCGCCTGTAGGAGCTTTTGTACGGTCTGCCGTCCCTGAATACCACCATTCCGGCGACATTGTCGCTTCCGGCAAGGTGAGATATATCATATGATTCGATAAAACGCGGCGGCGAAGGAAGCCCCAGGAGCCTTGCAAGCTCATCAAGTGCGGAAAGCTCATGTCCTAAATGTCCATGCTGCTGCGCAAGCGTTTCGGCGGCATTTTCCCGGCACATCTCAATAATACGCATATTTCCGCCCTTCTGCGGATGCGCTATCCTTACCGCTCTGCCGCTCTTTTCGCTGAGCCACTGTTCAAGCAGCTCTTCATCCTCCGCTTCTCCGTCAAGCGAAATTACAGGAGGTATCCTTTCCCTCATTTCATAGTATCTTCGCAGCAGCTCGCTTCTCAGCGCCGGAGCGTCCTGCTGATCCCCGGCTTCCTTTATTACAAAGGCCTCCTTGTCAAAAAGCCTTCCCTCAGAAAACCGCAGAACAGCAAAGCAGCATTCTCCGTTTTCAAAAATAACGGCAGCAGCATCCTGCTCCTTTACAGATGTTTCGACCACCGTCTGCTTTTCGGTTATCTTCTTTACGGCAGCTATCCTGTCGCGAAGCTTTGCAGCAGTTTCAAAATCGAGCTTTTCCGCAGCCTCTTCCATTTTTTCAGTCATTATGCGCACGCACTGGGCGTCGCCTGATCTCAGAAAGGATATAGCGGAATCCACCGCCTCGCTGTACTGTTCAAGTGTCTGGCGGCCTGCACACGGCGCGGAGCACTGTCTTATATGGTAATTGAGACACGGTCTGCTTTTGCCTATATCCCTCGGAAAGACCTTGCTGCAGCTCGGCAGCATGAATATCTTCTGAGCCTCATCAACTGCATTTTTTGCGTACCATGCGCTCATATAGGGACCGAGATACTGCGAGCCGTCGTCCTCCTGCTGCATAACAAAGCTTATCCTTCTCCACGGCCCCGGAGATATCTTTATATAGCTGTAGCCCTTGTCGTCTTTGAGAAGGATATTGTATTTGGGCTTGTGCTGCTTGATAAGGCTGCACTCCAGGACAAGCGCCTCAAATTCGCTCGAACAGATGATATAATCAAAGTGATCGACATTCGATACCATACGGCGCACCTTTTCGGTGTGGTTCCTGTCTGAGCCGAAATACTGACTGACCCTG
>CADCPT010000020.1 GCA_902803385.1 uncultured Ruminococcus sp. | reverse complement strand
TACGCTGTCCTTTTCGGACGGCTTCATCCTGCCGTGCAGAAGTCCTATCCTTGCATCAGACAGAATACTGCTTTTCAGCCTTCCGGCATATTCCTCCGCCGACTGCAGCTCCGAAATATCGCTCTGAGCAACAAGGGGACATACGATATAGCATCGCTCCCCTTCGGAAATATGCTTCTTTATGAAGCCGAAAGCCCTTGTGCGCTTGCCGCTGTCTATAAGATATGTTTCTGTTTTCTGCCTGCCCGGAGGAAGCTCGTCAAGCATGGAAAGGTCAAGGTCGCCGTATATCATCAGCGCAAGAGTACGCGGGATAGGCGTGGCGGACATGACCGCTATATGAGGGTCATTGCCCTTGGATGTCAGTGCGCTCCTCTGGGCTACGCCGAATCTGTGCTGTTCATCGGTTATGACAAGCCCCAGCTGTCTGAATACTACCTCGTCCGAAATAAGCGCGTGAGTGCCGATGACGATATCAGTCTCTCCGCTTTCAAGGGCCGCCTTTATCTCTCTTCGCTTTGCCGCCTTTGTAGAGCCGGTAAGAAGCTCGCACCTCAGTCCTGTTTTTTCAAGCAGTGCGGAAAGCGCACGATAGTGCTGCGCCGCCAGTATCTCAGTCGGCGCCATAAAAGCGCACTGAAGCCCGTTTTTAGCCGCGGTATAGCAGATCGCCGCGGCAACGGCTGTCTTTCCGGAGCCGACATCGCCCTGGATGAGCCTGTTCATAGGATAGGGCGCATCCGTCATATCCCCTATACATTCCGATATTGCTCTTTTCTGCGCGCCTGTCAGCTCATATGGCAGAAGCGATATAAATTCTCCGCTGCAGTCCCTTTCAATATGAAGGGGCACTGCCCTTCGCCTGCCTCCGCGCATATTGGCTATACCGAGACGCAGCACAAGAAGCTCTTCAAAGGCAAGCCTCCGCTTTGCAGCCTGAAGCTGTTCAAAGCTTTCAGGGCGGTGAACTGCGATAAGAGCCTCCCTCAGTCCCATAAGGCCGTGACCTGCCCTTATATCATCAGGTATCGGATCGGCGACCTTTTCCGGCAGCAGCTCTATTGACTGACGGGCGGCATTTTCGATCTGACGGGCGGTAAGGCCTGCAGTTTTTGGATAGACGGGGTGTATTCCGGCTTTTTCCGGGTCGGCTATTACCGGAGACGTCATCTCGTATATGGCGCCACTTTTCTTTACGATACCGTAGAACAGGTATTCTCCCCCACCCCTGAATTTGTCATAACGAAAGGGCTGATTAAAAAAGGTCACATTCATCCTGTCCTCGCCGTCTGTGGCGCGCAGCTTCATAAGCATCATTCCGGTGCGGAGCCTGACAGGCCGTGCGACCTCCTCAACGGCAGCCCTGACGCATACGGTATCGCCGCATGCACCTTCGGCTATGCCGAGAGGGCGGCTCCAGTCCTCATATGCGCGCGGATAGAACCGCACCATTGCTCCGACGGTGTCTATACCGAGCTTGCGGAACAAAGCTCCCGTTTTCTGCCCGACTCCCCTTAGCTTTTCTATAGGTATCCTGAACAGTGACGGCATCAGAGACCTCCTGCGGCTATCATTCCCACACGCCCTTGCAGGTAACGCCGGAATCCAGCGCCAGCTTTTCAAGAGTGCGTATCTCTTCATCAGTAAGGCAGATGTTGACTCCCTGTGCGAGAGCAACAGCCTGCTCCGGCTTTGTAAGTCCGACTATCGGAATGACTCCGTTCGATACAGCCCAGGCTACAGGTATCTGCGCCGGATCTACGCCATGTCTTGCGCCGAGCGTGCGAAGCTCCTCGATAAGAGGCGCTATTTTCCTGAACTTGCTTTTTGTAAAGCTCATTCCGCGCATAGAGAATCTCGGGAAGGGGTGCTCTGCGTCATACTTGCCCGAAAGCGCGCCCTGTTCAAGTATCATATATCCGAAAAACAGTATATTCTGCTTGCTGCAGTAGCGCAGTATTTTTTCCTCTCTCTCGATAGAAAGGAGGCTGTAATGATTCTGCACTGCCGCAAGGCTGACGCTATGCTCACGAAGAACGATATCCGCCAGACGTATCTGATAGATATTTGCATTAGACAGTCCTACGCTGCCTATAAGCCCCTCGTTTTTAAGAAGTGCAAGCTCCTTCATATTCTGTTCTATATTTCTCGGGCTGTGCAGCCAGTAAATATCAGCCTTATCTATGCCGAGTCTTTTAAGGCTCGCTTCAAGCGCGCGGCGGCATTCTCCTTCTTTATAACTTCTTCCGGGAAAATGCTTTGTGGAGATAACGGCTGAATCCTTCTTATCGGCTATAAGGCTGCCCAGAAGCTCCTCTGATGTGCCGTTGCCGTAGACCTCTGCGGTATCCCACAGGTCAAAGCCAAGGTCGAAGGCTGTCGAAAAGGTCTCCCTGAGCTTTTCCTCGTCTCTTTCCTTACCGAAAACTATCTTTGCGCTGTTTGCTCCTGTTCCCCATGCCCATGTGCCTATGGCGCATGAGCTCATTTCCTTTCCGTTAAGTAAATAATGCATATTCTTTTCTCCCGTCATATCTTCTTTTCTGCGGAAATGCCGCAGTTCCTTCAAACAATGTCTGTATATATATTTTACACCATCACAGGAGCATATACAAGCGGTTTTTTAAATTAGGAATGAGGAATTGTTGTTCGCTTTGGCTTTGCCGAAGCGGAGTAAAGTGCTATAACGCCCCCCGTTCGCCTACCTTGCGGCGAACTTACTTAAACATTGTTTTTTCAGAGGTGCCAGGCGCTTTGCGCC
>CADCPT010000019.1 GCA_902803385.1 uncultured Ruminococcus sp. | reverse complement strand
CACCGAATGGCAGACTTGTGTCTATGAACGGCTCGGATGTTTTTACGACTGATGATAATGGCAGCATCACAACGCCGGAGCCGCTTCCTTATGGCAAAGGGTATTATCTTGTCGAGATCAAAGCTCCCTACGGTTATGTGCTTGACAGTAAACCCGTGTATTTCGATGTAACCGACGAAAATACGGCAGAAGAAAATGGCGTAACGCTTATCAAGACCGAGAAATCCAACCCTCCGCAGATGGGACGCATCACAGTTGAAAAGTTTGGCGAGATATTCATTGATGTTATCACACCGGACGATCCGCCCGTCATCCCCACTCCGCCGGAAGAATTTGTAGAATCGGATATGCTTATGATGGCAAAGGCAGCTTTTGAACCGATGGGGAATGATCCTGTCACTAACGAGCCGGAGCCGACAGAAAATAATCCGATTACCAATGAGCCGGAGTCGGCAGAAAACGATACACCCAAAACCTATCAGCCTGTTTATTCCGTAACAGGTCTTGCAGGTGCGGTGTTTGAGGTTTATGCAGCAGAGGATATAACCACTCCAGACGGAACTGTCAGAGTAAAAAAGGATACACTTGTTGCAACCTTAACAACTGATGAATCAGGCAGAGCAACAAGCAAACCGCTTTATCTTGGCAAGTACAGAATTGTTGAGATAAAGGCTCCCTACGGAATGCTTCTCAATGGTGAGCCGAAAATCGTAGAGCTTACATACGCCGGACAGAATAAGAAGATAACAACTGTTGCCTCAGAGTTCCATAACGACAGACAGAAGGTAAAAATTGATCTGCAAAAGATCATGGGAATTGACGAGAGGTTTGCACTCGGTATCAATGACGAGATTCTGAATATTACCTTCGGGTTGTTTGCTGATGAGGATATTATCGCAGCAAGCGGCAGGATGATCCCGAAAGATGGTATTATTGAGATCATAGGCTGTAATGAAAACGGTTTTGCAGAATTTACGACCGACTTTCCATTTGGCAGCTACTATGTTCAGGAGCTTACAACCGATGAACACTTCATTTTATCCGACAAAAAATACCCGATTGTGTTCGAGTATGCCGGACAGGAAATCGACACCGTTCATATCAAAGCAAACAACGGAGAGCTGATAATCAATGAGCTGATAAGCGGAACTGTAAAGGGGCTGAAAATCGACAGGGAAACCAATGAAACGATAGAGGGTGCGGTCTTCGGCCTGTTCGGAAATGACGAAACTGTCTTTTCAGAGGATACGGCAATACTGCTTGCAACATCCGATGAAAACGGCATTTTCATCTTTGAAAGTGTTCCTTACGGTAAATACATTGTTCATGAGATTCAGTCGGCGCCCGATTATATAGCAAACAACAATAACTATCCTGCTACTATCAGCGAGAATGAAGAAGTTATCGAAATAACAGCAGTCAATGATCGTTATCCCGAAATCAGAACAACAGCTATGATTGAGGGCAAAAAAGAAGTCGGTGCGACTGATGTGTTCACTCTGGAGGACACCGTAGAATACAAGCACCTTATCCCCGGAAAGGAATACACCATCAAAGGCATCCTGATGAATAAGGCGACAAATGCACCTTTCCTTTCTGACGGTAAGGAAGTAACTTCTGAGGTAGTGTTCACGCCGGAGCAGGCAAACGGAACTATAACTGTTTCTTTTCTTATCAATGCAGCGCTTATCACAGAGGAAACAGACATTGTTGTTTTTGAAAGTCTGTATGCTGACGGTATCGAGCTTGCTGTTCATGCCGATATTGAGGATAGCGACCAGACAGTAACGGTAAGGATTCCTGAGATCAGAACTCATGCCGAAGCCAACAGCAAAAAGGAAGTCACGGCAGAAGAAAAGATCACTATCATCGACACCGTGAGCTACTGCAATCTGACAATCGGTAAGGAATACACCGTTAAGGGTGTTCTCATAGACAAAGCGACCTGCAAGCCTTTTGAGGTAAACGGAAAGCCTGTTAATTCAGAGGTAACATTTACTGCTGAAACAATGGACGGCAGTATAGAAGTTGTGTTTATTTTCGATGGGCTGTCCGTTAAAACCGACACCGAAGTAGTTGTCTTTGAAAGCCTCTATCATAACGGCATCGAGCTGACAGCTCATGCGGATATCGAGGACGAAGATCAGACAGTAAGGATCAGACTCCCGAAGATAAGAACAAAAGCCAATATCGAGGGTAAAAAGGAAATAACCATAGATAAGCCTGTTACAATAACAGATATTGTCAGCTTTGAAAATCTGACAGTCGGTAAGGAATACAAGCTTGTGGGTGTGCTTATGGATAAGGCAACAGGCAAGCCATTTACGGTTGACAGCAAGGAGATAACCGCAGAGATCATCTTTACGCCAGAAAAAGAAAACGGCGAGATCAAGGTAGAATTCACCTTTAACGGTGCAGTCATTACCAAAGATACCGAACTGGTAGTGTTTGAAGATCTGTATAGAAACGGTGCTTTGATCGTTTCTCACGCAGACATCAACGATACAGACCAGACTGTAACAATCCGTCCTGTTCCCGTCATTCCGCCGCCAACGATAAATATTCCGAAAACCGGCGATGAAACAAACCTAAGCCTGTGGCTCAGTATCGGTGCAGTCGCTGTCGGTGCTGTTATTTCTTTCCTCATCGTTAAATTCCGCAGAAAAGATGAGGATGATGACGAATGAATAAGGCTGTGTTCATCTGCGCTCCGCTTGGTGGGAATGTCAAAGAAAACCTTGAAAAAGTCAGGCATTATGCAGAATATGCATTGAAATGCGGCGACACCCCTATCGTGCCGCATTACTTTGCGGAGATACTTGATGATAACGATCCCGAACAGAGAAAAATTGGTATCAGCTCAAGTAAATCACTTATCTGGAAATGTGATGAATGCTGGGTTTTCGGAGATGTTCTGACCGAGGGAATGAAAATAGAATTACAATTTATAAAACCACTTAATGTAAAAGTCCGTTATTTTACGGACGGAAACGGAGGTACTATTCGTGAAAAAAATAAAAAATCTTAAAAGCAGCAAAATCTTTAAAACAGT